>NZ_KV811725.1:0-21216 GCF_001813195.1 Staphylococcus sp. HMSC065D05 | reverse complement strand
ATAAAGACGGAGAGATATCTTACAATCCTAATGTACCTAGTTATTCTGCGAAATATCAATTGAGTAATAATGACTATAACGTGAAACAATTAAGAAAAAGATATGACATCCCAACTAAAAAAGCACCTAAATTATTGTTAAAAGGGGATGGCGACTTAAAAGGGTCATCTGTAGGTCGTAAAGACCTAGAATTCACCTTCGTAGAAAACAATGAAGAAAATATCTATTTTACAGATAGTATTAACTTCAAACCGACTGAGCGTGATGAATCATGAACAGTACTGAATATAAAATAAAACCAGGTAATATAACAAGCAACTCTGAATAAACAAGTTCGGTATCTAAAATAAGTTATGAAATAGAAAATGCAAATCATAAAAGAGATGAAAGCTGAAGAATAGCACTGCTAACATAAACAATGAGACACTACCACGCTTTCAGTAAAAATTTTAAAAGTTTAACTAAAGACGATTTGGTAGTTTTTAAAATCTTTGAATTGGATTCAATAAGTAATAATTTAAAGAATAATATGGACTAATTAATTTAGAAGCGTATTAAAGTGATGCATTTTGTAAAAGTATAAATCAAGTAAAATCGGAAAGATGTGAGCCAATGCGTTATCTCAAGAAAGTAACTATATACATAAGTTTATTAATTTTAACGATTTTTATTGGAGGATGTGGTTTTATAAATAAAGAAGATAGTAAAGAAACGGAAATCAAACAAAACTTTAATAAGATGTTAAACGTGTATCCTACTAAAAATCTAGAAGACTTTTATGATAAAGAAGGTTTTCGAGATGAAGAATTTGATAAAGGAGATAAAGGAACTTGGATTATTAGGTCTGAAATGACAAAACAGCCAAAAGGTAAAATTATGACCTCAAGAGGTATGGTTCTCTATATCAATCGCAACACTAGAACAGCCAAAGGGTATTTTTTAATAGATGAGATAAAAGATGATAGTAATGGTAGACCGATAGAGAATGAAAAGAAATACCCTGTAAAAATGGAAAACAATAAAATTATTCCAACAAAGCCAATATCTGATGATAAATTAAAAAAAGAAATTGAAAACTTCAAATTTTTTTGTGCAATATGGCAATTTTAAAAACTTAAAAGATTATAAAGACGGAGAGATATCTTACAATCCTAATGTGCCAAGTTACTCAGCGCAATATCAATTGAACAATAATGATAATAATGTTAAACAATTAAGAAAAAGATATAATATTCCAACCAATCAAGCCCCTAAGTTATTGTTAAAAGGGGATGGCGACTTAAAAGGATCATCCGTAGGTCATAGAGACCTAGAATTTACCTTTGTAGAGAATAAGAAAGAAAACATCTTTTTTACGGATAGTATTAATTTTAAACCGACTGAGCGTGATGAATCATGAACAGTACTGAATATAAAATATAACCAGGTAATATAACTAGCAACTATGAATAAACCAGCGCAGTATCCAAAATCAGTTCTGAAATTGAAAATGCGAATAATAATAGTTTGAAAAAATGTCAAAGGTCATTCGATGGATGGTTTTATGATTACACTTGGAAGTGACTAAAAAATCAGTACTCTTAAGATGATTTTTTATATAGAAATTCATAAAGCATCCTTCATCAAAAAGTGAAGGGTGCTATGTTTATTTATAAGTGTTATATTTAGAAATGACTTACTGCTCATTATCTATAAAGATTTATACATTGAAAATATTAATTGTTTTAACAATAGGAGGTCATGTTGTTATTATGAGTCAGTTTAAGGACACATTATATAAACTATTTGAGCCAATGATGAAAATAGAGTTCTATCAAAATCTTTTGGTTAATCTTTTAATTATACTTGCTTATATCTTGATGGGTGTGATTGTAATTGCGATATCAAGAAAGTTAGTTACTAAATTTTTCAACGTTAATGAAAAGAAAAAGAACCGTCATAAAATTAAGAGAAGTGAAACACTATCCACATTGATTCAAAATTTAATAAGTTATGTCGTATGGTTTATTGTCCTTACGTCAATACTTTCACGTTTCGGTATTAGTGTATCAGCAATTTTAGCAGGAGCTGGAGTTGTTGGTGTTGCCGTTGGTTTCGGAGCACAAACAATTGTAAAAGACATTATTACTGGTTTCTTTATCATATTTGAAGGACAGTTTGATGTAAGTGATTATGTTCAAATTAATGCATCTGGGGTAACAATTGCTGAAGGTACGGTTAAAACGATTGGTTTAAGATCAACGCGTATACAATCAGATACTGGAGAAATTTATACATTACCTAATGGTATGATTAGTGAAATAGTTAATTATTCTGCTACAGATGTTTCACCTATTGTGATGATACCGATTTCTCCAAATGAGAATTATAAAGTGATAGAAGAGAAATTATTAACATTTTTACCTACATTAAAGAATAAATATGACATATTTGTATCTGCACCAGATTTACTTGGTTTAGATAGTGTTGATGGCAATGAAATGGTGATTAAACTTTTAGCACATGTTAAGCCTGGAATGCATTTTCCAGGACAACGTTTGCTTCGTAAAGAGGTCATACAATACTTTAGTGAAGAAGGCATTCATATTCCGAAACCAACACTTGTAAAACTTGATAAAGAATTGAATAAAAAAGAATAGTCTGCAGATTCATTTTTTATGTGAAAATTCATAAAGCATCCCTCATCGCAAAGTGAAGGATGCTTTATTTTTATTATGAAGAGCGCGGAAACAGTTAATGCTACAATCACAAAAGATTTAAGTGTACATTATACAAGCATAACTTAATTTATGGGTGCTGTGTAAAAGGTGTTGTAGTCAAACGCATACATTATTGCCACGCAAAAGTTTACTTAAGGTTATTTGGGTTGAGTAAAATCTCTTTATGACTCAAAAAAAGCGTTTGGATAATGGATTACGCCAGAAACATTATCCAAAGCATGTTCTTTTAATTCCATCGCCATTAATGTATCTTTTGGAACGTCAAAGGGTGCCTCTATATTCCAGTTAGATGCTTTTTTAAACCCGAATTTAGGATAATAGTCAGAGTGTCCCAATACAATGACTGACTCAAAATTAAGGTTCTTTGCTGTTTCTAAAGCCTTTTGTATTAACTGTCGACCTACACCTTTGTTTTGATAAGCAGATAGCACAGAAACGGGTGCTAAAGCTAGTGACCCTGTTGAGTTTTTACCGCTAACAATGGAAATTTTAGATAATAAAATTTGTCCTATTATTTTATTTTTATCGAGGGCAATTAATGATAAATCTGGTACAAATGTATCTGATTGTCTTAGTTTTGCTACTAATTTATGTTCATTATGATCACTATACGTTTCATGAGCAAAGGCTTCCTTTATAAGTCTTTCTGTAAATGAATAATCTTCTCGTTTCTCTTTTCTGATTTTCAAATTCATTCTTTCACCTTACCTCAATAATAATTTTATCATCAATATAACATAATCATTTGGTAATAAATGTATTCATACACATGCCTTATTGCTATTAAATACCACTTTAAATAAAGATATTCAAAAATTTGGTTGATAACCCATACTAAATGAAATTTCCAAATTAAGTTATTTTATTATGATAGATGAAATAATGTTTGATGCAAAGTATAGATTTTTTACAATATCTTCTTTTCTAAAATGAAAATATTTGAGATAATTTATATATCGCACTATTTTTTAATAAGAGTAAATTATATATAGAAGTTTGAAATGATAATTAAATTGTTGATTTTTGATGCTTTGATTGACGGATGATAGATAAGAAATTTTACTGTAGTGTTGATGATTTCAAGTTAAATTAATAAAAGTATCTTCTAATATAGACAACGACTGCGGATTATATTTAAGAGCAATATCTTCATTATTAAATTTTCATTTTTTTAAAGGAGAGAAACGAAATGAAAAAACATGTGTTAGCAATCGGAGCAATTACAGTAACAACATTACTTGCAGGATGCGATTTTGGAGATTTGGTAGGACAGCATCAGACTGAGAAACAATCAGAAAATAGTAACACTCAAACCGAGCAAGCTTCAAATAATAAAAATTCAAATTCTAATAATGGTCATTCAAGTAATAACAATGAGTCTAGAGATAGAGTCGAGGATTTAACTCAATCGCAAAAAGTAGCATTAGCTATCAATGATCCCTCAGTTTCTCAATATGCCGTTAACGCAAGTGAATTAAGAAATCATTCATTTTATGCAAACTATAACGGTGGAGGCGAACGTAAAAGTATTCATACGTATCAGTTGGAAGCATTACCAACAAAAGTAGAAGGTGCGCCTAGTGATATGAAATTCTATACTGCAAAACCATCTAAAGGATCATTTGTGACGCTTATCGGTATTGGTAATGAAAAGGTATTAATTGCAGGCACACAAAGTTCAGGAACATATCAACAATATGCGCATTCGGAAGCAGCAAGAGAATTAGATTTACATGAACTATTAAATAAATACGGTAAAAGTTCAAATTATAAAGATATAGCAAATCAAATTGCGTTTACACAAAGTCAATCATCAAATTCAAGTGAATCTAACACGTCAGATGAAGGGACGTCTAACAGTGATAGTGATACATCTAATGATGATAAAGTTACACGTAGTAATGTGATAGATAAAGTTGAAGCGTATGAAGGTCACCCATTAGATACTGATACATATACATTTAAAGAACCCGAACAGAACGAAGACGGAGATTGGGGCTTTTCTATTTTAGATAAGGAAGGCAACCTCGAAGGTTCTTATATTGTGACATCTGATGGTGAAGTTACAAAATACGATGAAAACGGGGAAGAAATAGAGTAAAAGTATATTCAACTGTCGAAATTAAAAATTTAGAAAAAGAAAATTGATTTCCCAGGAAATTGACAACGTTAGCATATTAAAAGCTAGCGTTGTTTTTTATATACTTAACATTAATTCTTCTTTGTATTTTTCAACTTTTATTTTCTAAGCACTTCAATTTTGCTTGATGGATGGTCTGGAAAATATTCAAACACATATGGATTGAGAAAAGATTTTTAGTTTTATGACTTTTAAAGTTCAATGCCAATGATACAATTGGAATAAAGCAAAATTTTTAATAAAGTAATAAATGAAGAGGGGATAAGTTATTCAAATGAATCATTTTGGTAAGCTTCATCGTATATCATTAATATTAAATATTATGTTTTTAATACTCATGCCTAAAATCTATAGTTTTGATAATATTTATTTATCAATAATTTGGACTTTGTTAGGAATAGCAAATGCTGTCTACTTATTGATTAAGCAAAGACAAGAAGGCACTATTAAACGTAAATGAATTAAAAAAAACTCACTTATTATGATGTGCACTCCAGAAGTTGGACTAAAATCTATCTTTGTGGGGTGTTTTTTATGATTGAATATGATAAATTTTATTTTAAATTTAAAGTTTTTCAAGAATATTTAAATGGTTTAAAAATCAAAGTAAGAATAAAAACATCAAAGGCTTGCCTCCTAAAAAATTGTAGAAGACAAGCCTTTAAAATATTACACTAAATTATACTTCTTGTGGTTCAGTATAAATTTTTAATGTTCTTTCTTTTTGTCTAAATCTTTTTTGATTTCATCGGGTGATTTAGATTCATTAGCCGATTTAAGTAATTTAAATATTTTAACGTCTGCTGTAAGTCCGCCTCCAAATTGATAATTGTTTTCAGGTGATGCAAATGCAACAAAATCATCTTTTTTATTGTTATTGATATAGCCTTCAATAACAGCGTCACCCATTGGTCCCTGTTTTAAACTTGTGAAATGGACAGATTTGATAGTATTAGGTTTTTTGGTGTTGTATTTAAGATAAAGCGTGATACGTTCTTGTTGCTCTTTGTAGTAGATTTCTTTTTGTTTTGCTTTTTCGTCATATTTCATTTTGAGATAGACACCTCCAAAAATGATTAATATGATACTAATAAAGATCAAGACTTTCTTTTTTGACATAAATGTAGTTCAACAACTCATAATTTGAGGTTACCATATCAATAGCTTACATAATAAAATTGTTTATTTATTCACGATATTAGACGCACGTATCGAGAAATCAAATCATAAATTATAAATATTAATAAAAATGATTTTCTACAATAGATGTTTATTTGATTTTGATAACGTCCTATTATGTTAACTCTAATAGCTTATTACAAAAATAAGATCTATAAAGTTATTATGTTCATTTTAAAATAGCCTCCGCGAGGTTGTTTTACTTGCTTAACTCTTTGTGTAACAGTTGCCATATGTATGCTCCTTTACGCTTAAATTTTTAAGTTGAGTTTTGACCTCTGATTTTACTATAGGCATCATGTTTTTAGGTGAAACTATATAGTAACAACCTATATTATCTCATACAATGTATTGGTTTATTAAAGACTTAAATATTTAGTCTAAGAAGTGTATTAATTACCTATTTTTGGATTTTTCATATATAATTTTTATAAAAGATATATAAAATGATGCTTTTTGAACTATATTGATTAATGTAAAGATTTAATTTATATTAATGTTAATATTTATATTTTTAGAAAGGGGTCTTTAAATTGAAAAGAATTCTGGTGTTAAGTTTAACGGCATTTTTAGTTTTGGCTGGTTGTAATTCAGGTGATAAGACTGATACTAAAGATAAGAAAGAAGAAACAAAGCAAACTTCAAAGGCAAATAAAGAGAACAAAGAACAACATCATAAGCAAGAGAATGATAATAAGGCTTCAACTCAATTGTCAGAAAAAGAAAGGTTAGCATTAGCATTTTATGCGGATGGAGTAGAAAAATATATGTTAACTAAAAACGAAGTGTTGACAGGCGTGTATGATTATCAAAAAGGAAATGAAACAGAGAAGAAACAAATGGAACAATTGATGTTAGAAAAAGCTGATTCGATGAAAAATGCGCCAAAGGATATGAAATTTTATCAAGTTTATCCGTCTAAAGGACAGTTCGCTTCAATTATTGGTGTAAATAAAAATAAAATATTTATAGGTAGTACGCAAGGCGCACTGATTGATTATCAAACATTATTAAATAATGGCAAGGAGTTAGATATTAGTCAATTGTATGAAGATAATAAAGACAATCGCTCATTGGAAGAAATGAAGAATAAAATAGAGATTGTTGATAGTGGAGCAGCTCAAAAAGCTGATGATCCTGATAAAAATTCTGCAAATACGATGGCACATATGAGAAGTCAAATTTATGAAAAAATAAGTGACTTTGATGGTAAGTTAGATAATAAAACTTATCTATGGGACAATATTAGAATCAATGACGATGGTAATTGGACAGTTCATTACCGTAATCATGATGGTGAAATTATGGGTACTTATAAGAGTGAGAAAAATAAAATTATTAAACTTGATCAAAATGGAAATAAAATTAAAGAACAACAAATGTCTAATTAAATGACAGGCGTTTAAAGCGTTTAGAAACGTGTTGTTTCTAAACGTTTTTCTATATAAAAATATAAATTGTGTATGAGATTTATGAAAATACATTTACAAGGAAATAGAATAAATAGAGATGATAAAGACATTTCTAATGTAAATATCGAGTCTCTCAGTGTTTATGTTGCAAGTTCAAATTGAGTTAGAAAGGTTGTTTAATGTCACGTTCAATATACTAAATGCTTGGTATTAAAATAAGCCAAGGTATATTCATTAACTGTACTTTGGCTCAACTTATGTTATACCTGTACTTTATATTCAACTTCACTTCTTTTTCTTATCAAAATACGGTACAACAAATATTACAAATAAAGCACATGCAATAGGTAACAAAGAACCTAAATTTTCCAATTCATTCACTCCTTTTTTGTGTACAATATCAACACTATTATTCTTCATAAACACGCTTAATTAATATTATTGCGTCATCAAGTAACATCCTGATACCTAATCAGCCTACTGATGAATCAAATTTGAAATAAGAATTTTTAATTTTGTCACCAACTGACTATATGTTAAGAATCCATTAGACATTTATTTAGGCTATAGTCCTTTCTTTATAAATTTTTATTGATATAACTTTATTGATTGAATAGTTGTCTTTTCTGGAAGGAAGTTATATTTAATATTGATTGTAAGTCCTGCGGGTTTTTGATTAATATCTAAACGATAATAACCAATAGGCCCACCCCCTTGGTTATCTGTCGCATTTTCGAACTCGGCTTTCTTTATGGTTGTTAAAAATTGATATGTCTGTTTATCCTTAGCAATCTTATGAAGTTGCTTTGTGTCATGATGTTGTATGGATTGATTTAATTGTTGTTCACTTGAGTGAATCGCCCACATGTCGAAGAAGAAAAAGTTAATAACAACATAACTACAGGCTTGGATAAAGAGAATAGCAACTATAAAAATCAATTTTTTCATTGATATGCACCTTATTTCTAATGAAATATTTGCTCCTTATATTTAATTTATCATAATATTGTTCAGTTTAACTTGAAACTCATGATGTTCAATATATGTTCATCATTCTATATTTTGTATAAAAACATGGACTATATTTAACAGTTTGCTCATTTACTTTTTGGCCCACTATATGTTTAAGTGATCAGTCTAAAACTTATTTTTATGCCACTTTTGTAAATTGCTCGAGATTTACTACTACTAAATATTAAACAACCTCCCTCTGACTCAACAGGGGGAGGTTCATTTATTATTTATTATATTTACCGCTCGCATGCTTATACTTCTGATCGTGCATCCATACGTGCTTCAAAAGTATCGAGTAGTTCTCTTGCTTCGGCAATAGATTGGGTGTTCATTAATTGATGGCGGAGTTCGCTAGCGCCTCTAATGCCGCGTACGTAGATTTTGAAGAATCTGCGTAAACTTTTGAAGTGTCGGGATTCATCTTTATCATATTTTTCAAATAAAGAGAGATGCAAGCGTAATAAACCTAATAATTCTTTGCTTGAATGTTCGCGTGGTTCCTTTTCAAATGCGAATGGGTTATGGAAGATCCCTCTACCAATCATAATGCCATCAATACCATATTTATTTGCGAGTTCTAGACCAGTTTGTCTATCGGGGATATCACCATTGATAGTTAATAGTGTATTTGGCGCAATTTCATCACGTAATGTCTTGATAGCTTCGATTAATTCCCAGTGTGCATCTACTTTACTCATCTCTTTACGGGTACGTAGATGAATGGATAAATTTGCGATATCTTGTTCGAAGACGTGTTTTAACCAGTCTCGCCATTCATCGATATCGTAATAACCTAAACGTGTTTTTACACTGACCGGTAGACCACCCGCTTTAGAAGCTTGAATGATTTCGGCTGCCGTTTCAGGTCGTAGAATTAAGCCGGATCCTTTACCTTTTTTCGCAACATTTGCGACAGGACAACCCATATTTAAATCTATACCTTTAAAGCCCATTTCTGCTAAGCCGATACTCATTTCTCGGAATTGTTCTGGTTTATCGCCCCAGATATGCGCTACCATTGGCTGTTCGTCGTCACTAAAAGTTAAGCGTCCGCGCACACTATGAATACCTTCAGGGTGGCAGTAACTCTCAGTATTGGTAAATTCAGTAAAAAATACATCTGGTCTCGCTGCTTCACTGACAACATGCCGAAAGACAATATCTGTCACGTCTTCCATAGGTGCCAGAATAAAAAACGGACGTGGCAATGTACTCCAAAAATTTTCTTTCATGATTTATTTAAACCTTCTTTATAATAAAAATCTCGAATTTTTACGCATGATGATATTACCATAAAACTCACATAGCTGACTACAACTTTTAAATAAATGATTAGTGAGCCTTTTGCGCTTATTTGTTTAATATATGTTTAAAGTGGTAAAGTCTATATATGTACTATTTTAATATATAAATTTAGAAAGGAACATGTACATGAGTGAAGCAAATCATAAAAACATCGTTGTTGTAGGTGCAGGAATTATTGGTACGTCAGTAGCGACAATGCTTTCAAAAGTAAGTCCTAACTGGCATATCGATATGTTTGAAAGACTAGAAGGCGCTGGTATTGAAAGTTCAAATGAAAATAATAATGCTGGGACAGGCCATGCGGCATTATGTGAATTAAACTATACAGTTGAACAAGATGATGGTTCAATTGATGCATCTAAAGCGCAAGAAATTAATGAGCAATTCGAATTATCTAGACAATTCTGGGGTAATTTAGTTAAAAATGGTGATATTTCTAATCCTGAAGAATTTATCCAACCATTACCTCATATCAGTTTCGTTATGGGACCAACAAACGTTAACTTTTTAAGAAAACGTTATGAAACACTTAGAACAATTCCAATGTTCGATAATATTGAATATACAGAAGACATGGAAACAATGAGAAAATGGATGCCATTAATGATGGAAAACCGTGAGCCAGGACATCAAATGGCAGCAAGTAAAATTGATGAAGGTACAGATGTGAACTATGGTGCATTAACGCGTAAGTTAGCACATTACTTAGAACAAAAATCTAATGTTTCATTAAAATACAATCATGATGTTGTAGATTTAACACAAAGAGAAGATGGCAAATGGGAAGTTGTCGTTGAAAATAGAGAAACAAAAGAAAAAGTAACTAAAATAGCAGATAAAGTGTTTATTGGTGCTGGCGGTCACTCTATTCCGTTATTACAAAAATCTGGCGTTAAACAAAGAGAACACCTAGGTGGTTTCCCAATCAGTGGTCAATTCTTAAGATGTACAAACCCAGATATTATTAAACAACATGCGGCTAAAGTTTACAGTAAAGAACCTCAAGGTAAGCCACCAATGACTGTACCACACCTTGATACACGTTATATCAATGGTAAACAAACATTATTATTTGGTCCATATGCGAATATCGGCCCTAAATTCTTGAAATTCGGTTCAAATTTAGACTTATTCGAATCAATCAAACCATATAACATTACTACAATGTTGGCTTCAGCAGTTAAAAATGTACCTTTAATTAAATATTCAATTGATCAAATGATCAAAACTAAAGAAGGTTGTATGAACTATTTAAGAACATTTATTCCTGATGCTAAAGATGAAGATTGGGAACTTTATACTGCTGGTAAACGTGTTCAAGTAATCAAAGATAGTGAACAACACGGTAAAGGTTTCGTAGTATTTGGTACTGAAGTTGTCAATTCAGACGACAATTCTATGATTGCATTATTAGGTGAATCTCCAGGGGCTTCAACATCATTATCAGTTGTATTAGAAGTTTTAGAGAAAAACTTTGCTGATGATAAAGAAGCATGGGAACCTGTTGTTAAAGAAATGGTACCAACATACGGTCGTTCATTAATTAATGACGAAAAATTAATGAGAGAAACACGTCGTGAAACTTCTAAAAATTTACATTTAAATAGATAAGTATTTAAAAAATAGAATGATATGTCACGAAATAATGACATGATGTGTGCACCTCGTAGCATTAGTTAGAATATCTAATGTTACGGGGTGTTTTTTATAGGAAATAGGAAGGAGGTGCGATTTAATTGAATAAGGGAGATATGTGCGATAGTGAGACATAAAGACAAAAAATGAACAAGTTGAGTGAATACTAGAAACGTATACAATACTTGATTCTATAAAAGTAAAAGAAGAGTTGTTTAAAGGTATAAGACCGTTGTTATGTCGAAATATGTTTGATTATTCTATTTGTAAGTATTATGTCGGTGTTGTGGAGGATGAAATTTATTATTTCAACGGATGAAATATTGAAAAATTATTTTTGATCAAGATAGATTTCAAGATTTATTTTAAAAAAATGTTTTAGATTCTAAAATTTAACAAAGTACAGTGACAAAAGAAGATGATTTTGGTGAAGTCATAGATAAGAAAATGAGATTGTTAAAACACTTCGGAGCACACTTCATTATAAAGTGAAGGTGTTCTAAATTTATGTTTGCTCATCTTTCACACTGTAAATCAAAACCTGCTTATAACATACATGTGTATCAAATTAAAACAAACGAAATTACCTAACTCATGTGTTTGGCTATATAATATAAAGGTTGAGTGACGAAGTGTGAGATAACAAAGGTGAGTGTGAGGGTTGTCTGACGTAAGACATACAGCACTCTAAAAAATAGCTCACCTATCTCCACCATTAATAGAACAGTTTGCAAATGGTAATTCTGAAACTTATCACTGGCATATCTACGTCTTTGTATTAAAAACCTACAGTCCGTACGTTTAAATAGCGCATTTTTCAAAATGTTGCTTTAAAGATGTGCGTTCTGAGTAGCGTGATTGTAGGCTTTTTATTTTATATATTCATTAAATTCTCTTCTTGACGAATCCGTGCAATTAAGAAATAAGCATATGGAACTAATAAGAGTGTTGTGTATGTAGCATGTGTTAGTAGCAATACACCGATTAATTCGGGAATGATATTAAAAAAATAGTTTGGATGTTTTGTTACTTTATATAATCCTGATTTGATAATAGGGTGATTTGGCAGTATAAATAATTTCAATGTCCAAATACGTCCTAGTGTCTTTATGACTATAAATAACATGATATAAGCGACGATCAATATGATTAAGCCAATGCCGTTAAGTATACTAAATGTATCCTTATGAATAAATGTTTCTATAGCTGCACTCATGTAAATGAATACATGCGTAATGGCTAGATATTTTGAATTTTTCACACCATATTCCACAGCGCCCTCTACCTTTAGCTGTTTTGCGTGTTGCATAGATATCTTTAAGCTGATGAATCGAATACAGAAAAAGATAAATAAAATAGTTAAAATCATGATGTCCTCCATTGTTTGTTATATATATTCTTTTGCTCGTACAATACAAAGTATTTTATAGAGAAAATGTTTCAAATGCCATTAACTAATTATTAACTTTAGCACCAACTCATAACTCTTCTAACACCTCACATATTAAGTTCAACTTTTCGGATAATCTAATAATTTTAGGCCATATCAAATAGAAAGTCTTAGTTTTATTGTTTAACAAAATCTTAATATCATCAAAAGTTCTATAAGGTTGATAACATGTCATTCTCTACAAGTATGGACATTTTGTGTTAGTGAATATGATGGTTCGAAACAAAAATATATTTTAAAAACCATGCATTTATAATGCGAAGATTTGATATAATATAATTATTATTTATAAATGCTAATGTATGCTTTAAAATAATATAGTTAAAAAATAAATGCGTGATAATATAGATGGTTTATAGCGTTGTCATAATGTTGAGTATTGTAACTAGAATCAATAATTCATCTGACTAATAGTTTTACAAGTTTCAAATAAAGACGAAGTGTACTGAAGCAATACAAAATACGAAAGGTATTGAGTTAAACATGAGGAATAAAAAAATATGGATATTTAATGCTACTAATGACTTTGTAGGTAATCCTAAATGGTTGTTCATATATGTGAATAAATATAGAAAAGATGTCGATGCATATTGGATGTGTGATAATGTTCATGTGGTAAATTACGTTAAAAGTTTAGGATTCAATGCTGAATTATTTCATTCCAAAAAAGCAGAAAAGATTAAAAGCGTGGCAGGTGTATTTGTCGTACATCAAGTGAAAGAACATATCCCTGTAAAATTTGAAAATGAAGTCGTCATACTAAATCTATGGCATGGGGTCGGTATCAAACCTATAGAGCGATTTGTTGACTCGCCAGGAATTAGATATCGTACATATAAAAAATATATCAAGTATAATGAGATGTACCATAATAACCAATTATTTTTGGTCACTTCACCGCTTATGGAACAACATTTTACAAAAATGCTTAATTTAGATGAAGATCAAATCATCCGAGCAGGTTATCCAGCGAATATGTTTAATAAAGCTGAATTTAGATCTTTTGATTATTCTATTAAGCGGCATAAAGGTTTAAATGCTGAAACTAAAGTAGTCTTATATGCTCCTACTTTCAGAGATTATAAGATGAATAATTTTTTTGGTGAAGCTATACCTGATATGGCAAAGCTTCTTAAAACTTTAAAGAAAAATAATATTTTGCTAATTATAAAATTACATTACTTAGTTAAAAATGATGTGAATTTCACCACTGCCAAAAAAATGTATGAGAACCATCCAAATATTTTGTTTTGGGATAATAAGAAAGACATTTATGAAATATTCGACCAAATAGATTTAGGAATCCTAGATTACTCATCTATTTATTACGATATGTTAGCTTCAGGAGTTAAAAAGTTCATTAGATATATTTATGATTATGATAAATATATGGAAAACAGAACTTTAGTATATGATTACAAAGAAAAAACTTCAGGTGTGATTGTTTCAAGTTTTGATGAATTATTAAAAGCTCTAGATCAAATTGATGCTATAGAAATTAACGAAAAGAAAAGTAAGGAAATTATAAATGAATTTTGGCAATATGACCAGGACGATAAAAATGGTTTTGAAAAAATTATAGATACAACTTTAAAATTTAGTATTAAAAGGAAACAATTACCTAAGTTATATAGCTTTGATATATTTGATACGTTGATACAAAGAAAAACATTAAGACCAGATGGTATTTTCTATTATGTTAAAGATAAGTTATTAAGAATAAGTACTGATATACCGATATATGTAATACAAAATTATCCACGTATTAGAATCCAATCAGAAAACTATGTTAGAGATTATTATAAAAAGTCTGAATTTATTCGTGATGAAAAAAGAATCGAAATAAGATTTATAGATATCATTAACAGAATTAAAAATATTCACGAGCTCACAGATGATCAGGCGCAACTTCTATATAATTTAGAAATTGAAGCAGAAATAGCAAATGTAGAAGCAAAAAAGGATAAAATTAAAGTGCTTCATAACTTATTAGACAGTTATCAAGACGTCATTCTAATAAGTGATATGTATTTGCCTAAAGAAGTTATCTTAGAAATGTTATATCAAGTAGACCCTAGATTAACTGAATTACCTCTTTATCTATCAAGTGATATAGGTAATCAAAAATCAACTAGTACACTATATTTAGATGTGTTTGAAGATTTAAAGTACAATTATTCAGAATGGATTCATTATGGGGATAATAAGCATGCAGATTTTAATGTTCCTAAAAAGTTAAATATCAAACCTATTCATCATACAATAACTAAATTTAATGGGTATGAAAATAAAATTTTAAATAAGAATAAGAACTATGATACATTCTTACTTACAACACAAATAGCAAGATTTCGTGAAAATGATAAAAGTAGATTAAATTACTATGTATACAGTTATATAAGTAGTTATTTCATACCATACGTGAGCTGGTCTATTAAAAAAGCAATTAAAGAAAATATTAAGACGCTTTATTTTATATCAAGAGACGGTGAGTTACTTAAAAAAATTGCTGATGAAATAATATCAGTGAAAAAATACAATATCAAAACTAAGTATATATATGGGTCTCGTAAAGCCTGGAGAATTCCTTCGTTTATTAATGAAGTGGACAAAGAGTTTTTTTCGCCTTTTGGTAACTTTACAGGGTTAACGAACTTTGATAGTACCTTACGTGCGTTGCATATCAGTGAACAAGAATTTGACGAGATATTTCCACAGTTAAAACATATTAAAGGATGTTCTGAATTCACAAAAAGTACAAAAGAATTAATTAGAGTTTCTGCTCAAAATAATAATAAATACAAAAATTTATTACTAAAAAAAGCTCATGAAGAACGTAAAATTGTGAATGATTATTTAATTCAAGAAATTGATTTCTATGAAAAATTTGCTTTCGTCGAATATTGGGGAAGAGGTTACACGCAAGATTGCTTAGATCGACTTTTAAATAACATTAGCGATCAAACAATTAATACGATATTCTTCTATGCAAGAAGTATTTATCCAACAGTAGGAACATCAATCAGATATAACTATACTAGTAAAATGACATCATTAATATTTATTGAATCTATATTTGCCAATATGCCATATCAGAGCATTCCGGGATATCGTAGAAATAACAACATAGTTGAACCAGTGATAAATTTTAAAAATTATAATAAACAATTATATGACGCAATGGACAAGATATTGCCACTATTCATACAAGAATTTTTTAATAACAAATATATAGATGAAGATGAAGTTGAACGTAATTTCTATGATTTTGGTGTTGAGTATTTTAAAAATAATCCTGAAGATGACTTTATCGTTAAATTCTTTGCACCACTCAAAGATTCAGTCATATTGTATGAACCAGAGATAGAATATGCACCTGCCATTAGCTATAAAATGGCTTCTCAAAAGTTGTTAGGAAAAAAAGTCCCGTTAAAAACTAAAAATAAAAGAATGTCATTAAAAAGATCGCCAAGAGGAGTTCAAAAAGCATATCAATTTCACATTAAATATTTAAAAAACAGAAAATCAAAAATTATACGACAACTTCTGAATAATAGAGTGATTAAGGTTATTATGAAGTTAAAAACTATTTTAAAATAATGAATTAATTTTAATAGTTTCATTGGATAGCAATAATTGAGTCTGGGACATAAAGTTCCAGCCTCCTTGTTATACCGGTCTTCTATATTATTTTCTCGTTTTGAAATATAGTATATGTCAGCTTCTGTTACTTCAGGTCTTTTAATATATAATTTATTTGGATTACTAATATTTAATATCGACTTGAGTTTTTCATTGGTATAAATAAAAAATATATCTCCATTTTTATCTATCCAGTTATTTCTTATAGATAAATCTAAACGATCTCTCAATATGGACCAAGTTATTTTGGCATCATTAGACAGATTAGTATATTTAGAATTTGAAAAGAGGTAATAAAAAAGTTATAAGTATGTTTATATGTAATTTCAAAATAATATTCCCATATATAAAAGGCTATTATATATAGCGTATAAACCTACATAAACCCTGATATATCAAGTATAAATAATATATAAATATATGGAGGCGTTATATGAAGATTATGAAGCAAATCGCTGATGAATTAAACGTAACAAAGATGACTGTTTATAATAATGCTAAAAAAGCAAATGTGAAATTTCAAAAGATTGAAAGTGTAAATTATTTATCTCCCGAAGATGAAGTTATAGTAGCTAATAGAATAAAAAAATCAACAAATATTAGCTTTAGAAAGTAATAAAAAGATTCAAAAACTAGAAAATCAATTAGAAGAAGATGAATTAATGAGTTATAATAATCTATCTGAAGAAATAAATACTAATAATTATGATGATAAGGTAGAACAACCACCTAAAAAGGGTTTCTGGAGGCGTTTGTTCGGTAATTAATTCTATTAAAAAGACACGCACGATCAGTTTATAAGCTTATCGTGCGTGTCTTTTTATGTGGATCAAACTTCTGATAATCATAGCTTATGTTAACTCAAAACACGAGAATAAGAACTGATATTAGGGCGTTTGTCGACATTAAAGAGGTTTGGTAAGTATTGGATTTGCTAGCTACTGACGTGGCAACAGCATTTGATAGTTAGGAGAAATCTCCTAAGCCCTTTATCTTTTTGCCAAGGTAAATAGGAAAGTTTTATTAATTGCTGGTGATAATACACACTCTAAATATCATTCTAAAGAGGTTGCTAACTTAATTCCGACTCAAACTGAGTTAGTGATTATACCTGATGCAGATCACTGTGATTTATATGATAAAAAAGAAAAAATCCCATTTGATAAATTAGATTCATTTTTTAAAGAACTATAGAATTCCGTACTCTAATATTAAATTTAACCAACAAAAAATTAATATGGAATGCAAGACCTTCATTAATAAAACAATTACTGTAGAAAAAAAGAGTACTAACTTGCACTCTTTTTTCTTGTGTTTTTATCAAAATGTCAATTCCATCACATTTTATGCATTTTGGGACGCTGTGAAACGCCCTCACTTGCATTGAAAAAATTTTATCAAAGATATACACATACGTACGTTGATCTAAGCACTTCAAATCATTATGACGTTCTCTATATTCTCTTTATGTTCTAAATCACTTTAATAAGTTTCTTTAAATTCAGTGATAGTTTGCCCTGTCCATTTTTTAAAAGCTCGTAAAAATGAACTCGTTTCTGAATAGCCAATTAAATAAGCTACTTCGTCAATTTCTATATGATAATTTTTAATATAATTAATAGCCATTAATTTTTGAACTTCCTGCAATTGTTGTTTATATGTTGTATTTTCAGCAGATAGATTTCTTAAGGCCGATATTTTTAGCGATATCCTCTAATGTGAAATTTCCGCTAGGTATCAAATTAAATAATATAGATTGAATAGTTGAGGTGAATTTTTGATTATTAGATAATTCTGCTAATCTATGATTAAATTCACCTTCTAAAAATTCCCACATGACATTATTATATGTCGCGAAAGGATGTACTAAATCTTTTCTATTAAAAACAAGCAAATTTGAATCTGTTTGTTCGACATGTATATTGAATGTTTTAGCTATTATATCACTATAATTATACGGAGAACTAATCGCTATAGGATCTATTTGTTTGCCAGTGCCAGTTCTTAACAGGCTCAAGACAAGTAATTGTTCATTTAATACCGCAAATTTTGGAAGTGCTTGTTCGGGATATAAGAAAGAAAAATGAATAGCTACTGTTTGATCATGTTGCGTTATTTCAAAATTAATAGGACCTATGAGTTTTTTACATTTACTCAAACGTTCTAATGCAGCTATACCGTTTTCAGCTGAAAGCGCAGCAAAAATCGGTGGTATGAACATATTAATATTTTTTACATCGCTAAATACTAATATTTGCTCATCTGTGACATATTTATCCATTGTTTGTAGTAATCTATAATATTGCTCATTTGAAACTGTTAATTCTTCTTTCCACATATAATTGGGTATGTCTGATTCTGCTAAAAATTGCTCAAAGCGCATACCTAAACTTTCAATAAATGCTTGTAATTGTTTACTAATAGTTAGTTTCATTTTACTACTTTCTTATATTTCATTCTTAATTATTTAATTTAACTCGCAGATTTCATGATTTTATCGAATAATCTTGTTGGCAAAATAGCGTGTAAAAAGACAAGAGGTTTCGCTGCAAATCCTATTAAATAGCGTGGTTTAGGTTTATTGCTGTCAATCGCTTTTGAAATCGCTTTTGTAACCACCATTGGATTAGAAAGCATATTTGAACTATATTGTTTTCTCATACCTTTTGATGTTTTTAAGGCAGTTGCTTCATATGCGCCACCTTTAGCTGAATCAACCAGTTTATCAGCAGCTATGAATCCCCAATCTGTCTTAATACCACCAGGCTCAATTACAGATACATCTATGCCAAATTCTGCAACTTCCATACGTAAAGCGTCACTAAATGCTTCTACAGCGTATTTTGTAGCATGGTATCAAGCACCAAAATACGTAGTTAAACGCCCACCCATAGATGACGTATTAATTATTCGTCCTGACCTTTGTTCTCTCATGTGTGGTAAAACAAGTTGTGTTAATCGTGCTAATCCAAACACATTCACTTCAAATTGTTGCTTTGCCTCTTCAATTGTTACATCTTCGATTGCACCATATGAGCCATAGCCAGCATTATTTACAAGTACATCAATACGTCCTTCTGTTTCAATAATCGTATCAACAACCAATTGCATTGATGATTCATCTGTCATATCTAATTGAATCGGTTTAACTTTTTTTAAACCTTCCAAATTTTCGACTCTACGACCAGCACCATAGACAATATTACCCTGATTTGCTAAATATGCAGCAGTTTCATATCCAATACCACTTGTTGCGCCTGTTATTAAAATTACTTTTTTCATCTAAAAGACCACCTTTAATTTTTATTTATATATAGTATATATAAATATCCATAGTGATTTAATGACAATGTACGACTATATATTTCCATTTGACGCCAATATAGTGTCAGAAGCTCTCATTGTTATCGTGTTTAATTCGATAAACAGTTTGTCTTGTGATATTAACCTCTTTCGCAATTTTACTAATTGCTTGGCATTCTTCTAACATTTCTACTACACGATGATAATGATACGTTTCTGAGGATCTTTCGCATTCGGTGAATAGAGTAAAGGTCGCCCTTTATATATTCCTTTGTCTTTCGCGACTTGAATCCCTTGTGCTTGTCGACGTTTACTTTCATTTCTTTCTTGTTCTGAAATCATTGCCAAAATTTGAACGATTAAATCTTTCATAAACTTATCCAATAATGGGTTACTGATGACTTCATTCATCATAGGTAAACTTGTAATCATCAACTGAACTTCTTTCTTCTTTAAATAACTTACAGTAAAGAGGATATAAGAAACGAAAATCAGTCTAAAAAAGTTTTTGGAGTAGACTATTTGGTAATTAAAAATGAATGTAAAAGAAACGATATTACCTTCATATTAAAGATAAGAAAGACAAGGAATCAAAGTATAAATATGGAAAGAATGATTTAAAAGGTATTGAATGTATTTACGCTCTATATAAAAAGAACCGCAGGTCTCTTCAGATCTACGGATTTTCGCCATGCCACGAAATTAGCATCATGCTAGCAAGTTAAGCAAACACTGACATGATAAATTAGTGGTTGGCTATATTTTTTTAATTTGCAACAGAACCATATTTTATTCTTACTTTATATAGATATCGTGAAAATTGGAGATTATGCCTGCTGATTAAATATAATTAAAGTACTGTATATTTTATAAATCTATAAAATATAATAAAATAAATTAATTATATTATTTTTTTAATTTGAATTGCTTCTATAAAGCAACGGTGATAATATTGAAACATAAAAAATTTGGTTAATGGGTAATATTGCAATTAAATGATTCAATTGAATGATGGAGGGAAATATGACAAAAAAGATCAAACAGTTTAAAGATAGTTTTAATGAAGAAAAAGCAAGAGTAAGGTTGTATAAGTCAGGTAAAAATTGGATTAAAGCTGGTATTAAGGAAATTCAACTACTTAGAGTAATGGGTTTACCATTCAATGGTCAAAAAATTACAGATAAAGAAGACGTAAATGCGAATAACAATAGCAACAATATGAAAAAAAATATTTCGAAAGCATCGGCAGTTATTGGTGGGGCTTTTACTTTTAATATGCTAAATGATCATCAAGCGTTTGCTGCATCAGAAACGCCGGTAACTTCAGAAATAAGTTCTAATAGTACAACTGTAGGCGATCAAACATCTACTAAAGAAAGCAGAGACAGTGCCGCAAGTACAGAAAGCAAAGACAGT
>NZ_KV811724.1:0-3906 GCF_001813195.1 Staphylococcus sp. HMSC065D05 | reverse complement strand
TGATGATTACTAGTTTACCTATGATGAATGAAGTGATTGGTAATCCACTATTAGATAAATTTATGAAAGATTTAATCGTTCAAATCTTAGCAATGGTTTCAGAACAAGAACGAAATGAAAGTAAACGTAGACAAGCACAAGGTATTCAAGTTGCGAAAGAAAAAGGTGTGTATAAAGGACGCCCTTTACTATATTCACCTAATGCTAAAGATCCTCAAAAACGTATTATCTACCATCGTGTTGTTGAAATGTTAGAAGAAGGCAAAGCAATTAGTAAGATTGCGAAAGAGGTTAATATCACAAGACAGACAGTTTATAGAATTAAAAATGGTAAGGGATTATCTTGATAAATGGATTGTTAATGCAAATGAGATCTTCTCACAGCGTCCTAAATTATATGTTATTCATCTATTATGAGATTCTAATAATAAGACAAGAAAAGAGAGTGCGAATTCGCACTCTCCTTTTGTGTAGTACTATTGAAATTTTGTCTTAAAAACGAACGTAATTTAGAAATAATATTTATTGGTATTTCAAGAATATATATATAATTATTTACTAAGTCCATTTAAAAAAATTTGAGAGAACTTGTTCATAAGTTTAATTCTTTCATTAATATTTTGTTCATGTGTAAAGGTAACAATTCCATTAACAGCGTTTGCTGCTATTTTACTAACAGCATTAACATCATTAATACACCATTCGCCATTTAAATTACCCTCCTTAAAAATTACATGATAAGCATCTATATATTTGTTTTCTAATTTATTCATTTTTTCATTAATGCTATTAGTTTTATAATATTCAGTGCAAAATTCAATTATTGCGTTTTGAAGTGGATAATAGTATTCGGTTGTTAAAGATAGTTCATTATATAAATAAAATTTTTCTCTATTAGTTTTACATTTGATTTGTTCCTTTTTCCACTGTTCTTGCCATTTAGATTCTTCTATATTTAAAATTTCTAAAAATAGATTTTCTTTTGTTTTAAAGTGATAATAAAGATTCCCTTTACTACTTTCTGATAATTTAACAATTTCTCCAGTAGTAGTGGCATTATATCCATTTTTTATAAATAATTCCTTTGCGACACCTAGTATTTTATCTTTCAAGTTCATCACGCCTTTAATGAGTATTAAGTACTATCAATGATAGCACAAAAAATTCAAAGAATAATTGTATAACACAATACAGCCATTTAAATTTCGCAAGATTTTTTGTTGTAATATGTAAAAAAATAGATTACAATCCTTATAGACCGATCGCACGGTCTATAAGGATTGGAGGGAACTTAAATGATTTCATTTTTTACAAAAACTACTGATATGATGACATCAAAAAAAAGATGGACTGCACTAGTAGTATTAGCTGTTAGTTTGTTTGTTGTTACAATGGATATGACAATATTAATTATGGCTTTACCGGAATTAGTAAGAGAGTTAGAGCCTTCTGGTACCCAACAGTTATGGATAGTTGATATATACTCTCTTGTTTTAGCTGGCTTTATAATTCCATTGAGTGCCTTTGCTGATAAATGGGGAAGAAAAAAAGCATTATTAACTGGATTTGCTTTATTTGGCCTCGTTTCATTAGCTATATTTTTCGCAGAAAGTGCAGAGTTCGTAATAGCTATTCGATTTTTACTTGGTATTGCAGGTGCTTTAATAATGCCAACTACTCTTTCAATGATAAGAGTAATTTTTGAAAACCCTAAAGAAAGGGCCACTGCATTAGCTGTATGGTCAATCGCTTCATCGATAGGTGCTGTTTTTGGACCAATTATCGGAGGAGCTTTACTTGAGCAATTTTCATGGCACTCGGCATTTTTAATTAATGTACCGTTTGCGATAATAGCAGTTGTAGCAGGTTTATTTTTATTACCAGAGTCTAAGTTATCAAAAGAAAAGTCTCACTCGTGGGATATTCCTTCTACAATTTTATCAATTGCAGGCATGATTGGACTGGTATGGAGTATCAAAGAATTTTCAAAAGAAGGACTAGCAGATATTATTCCATGGGTTGTAATAGTATTAGCAATTACCATGATAGTGATATTTGTTAAACGTAATTTATCAAGTTCTGATCCAATGTTAGACGTAAGACTTTTTAAAAAGAGATCATTTTCAGCTGGTACAATTGCTGCATTTATGACAATGTTTGCAATGGCATCTGTTTTGTTATTAGCTTCACAATGGTTACAGGTTGTGGAAGAACTTTCTCCTTTTAAAGCTGGCTTATACCTATTACCTATGGCAATAGGAGATATGGTGTTTGCACCAATTGCACCCGGATTAGCGGCGCGATTTGGACCGAAAATAGTGTTACCTTCCGGAATTGGAATTGCAGCCATTGGCATGTTTATTATGTATTTCTTTGGTCATCCATTATCATATTCTACAATGGCTTTAGCATTAATTTTAGTTGGAGCTGGTATGGCTTCACTAGCAGTTGCATCTGCTCTAATAATGTTAGAAACACCTACATCAAAAGCAGGTAATGCAGCTGCTGTTGAAGAGTCTATGTATGACCTTGGAAATGTTTTTGGTGTAGCAGTACTTGGTAGCCTATCTTCTATGCTTTATCGTGTATTTTTAGATATTTCATCTTTTTCATCAAAAGGTATAGTTGGAGATTTAGCTCATGTAGCTGAAGAATCTGTAGTGGGCGCTGTCGAAGTAGCTAAAGCTACGGGGATAAAACAGCTTGCAAACGAGGCTGTAACATCATTTAATGATGCTTTTGTAGCAACTGCTTTAGTAGGTGGGATTATCATGATTATCATTTCAATAGTTGTCTATTTGTTAATTCCCAAATCACTTGATATAACTAAACAAAAATAGTACTAAACATATATTTTTAGATATTGTAGATTAGTTTATTTTTAAAATTAGTAATAGTTAAAAAGTAGAACCATTAATTTTAAATGGTTCTACTTTTTTATTATTAAGTAAAATTATAAAAGACAATTTCTTAAATTAATAATATGATATACCTATATCTAATAATTTATTAGTATTAATAAACCTTGAAAGGATGATTAACTGATGAATAGAGCAGATATTTTTAAAATATTTGATGTAGAACTTAATATAACTATATTTTTAGGAGCACTAGTAGCAACTTTCATCTATTTTATAAGTTACATGAACAATGTAAATGAATTAATTACATTATGCTTAACATTAGCTTTTCCTGCATATTTATTAAAAATTAGCAGATCGTTCGAGGTTATTTTATTAGAGGAAAAAATAAAAAATAGTAAAATCAAAATCTGTGACAAAGATAGAATTGAACGAGAGATACTGGTGAAAAAGAACCTAATAGATGAACTATTGTTTCCTAATAGAGTTATTAAAAAATATACACTGACAATTTTAATTTACAGTATAGGTATTATTATTCTTTTACTACTTTGTAATATGTTAAGTTATGGAATTGGTGAAAATGTCAATTTTATCTGGAGATTACTAGCTTGTTATGTAACGAGTGTCACAGTGATTATAGTTGCCTTGATTATAATGATAATGATATTTGATCTTATAATTGGATTACTATTAAATTTTCAAATATTTTTAAAAAATAAAAAGTATGATGACTTTTTATAATTATTCGATTTATATAATGAAAAATTAAATGATTAAACATAGAAACCTCAAAACAAACCATATTTAATAGAGTTTATGGCGCCTTATACAAATAAAGGCTATGCTGTTAAAGAATTATGTAGCTATCTTCAGATTAATATGGATGATGTTTATACTATTGGCGATAGAAAATTGATTTACCTATGTTTAATACCCTAGATAATTCTTCTGATAATTTAGTTTTTGTTAGAGTTTAACATAACTGATGATTATCAGAAGTCCTGTCATTATAAAAGGTGTATCAAGAGTTTATAAACTCTTG
>NZ_KV811723.1:0-2507 GCF_001813195.1 Staphylococcus sp. HMSC065D05 | reverse complement strand
AAACAAATTCCTTATAAACCTTATCATCTCAACCTATATTAAGATTTTACCTAGTTGAATCTTCTTTTCTATATAAAGCGTCGGAGCATATCAGGGGGTTATCTAACGTAAATGCTACCCTTCGGCTCGCTTTCGCTCGGCATTGACGTCAGATACTGCACCCCCTGAACCCCCATGCTCCAACAGCAAAAAGGAAACTTTTTGCTGCTTTTCCGACGCTTATTCGCTTCGCTCATATTTATATAGAAAAGAAGCGAATGCGCAAAAGACATAATCGATTCACAAAAAATAGGTACACGAAAAACAAGTTAAGGGATGCAGTTTATGCATCCCTTAACTTACTTATTAAATAATTTATAGCTATTGAAAAGAGATAAGAATTGTTCAAAGCTAATATTGTTTAAATCGTCAATTCCTGCATGTTTTAAGGAATTGTTAAATTGATTTTTTGTAAATATTTTCTTGTATTCTTTGTTAACCCATTTCATAACGAAATAATTATACTTCTGTTTATCTTTGTGTGATATTCTTGATTTTTTTCTATTTAATCTGATAAGTGAGCTATTCACTTTAGGTTTAGGATGAAAATATTCTCTTGGAACCATACTTAATATAGAAATATCAACTTCTGCCATTAAAAGTAATGCCAATGAGCGTTTTGTATTTAATAATCTTTTAGCAAACCCGTATTCCACGATTAAATAAATCTCATCAGCTATACTATCAAAAACAATTTTGCGTATTATATCTGTACTTATGTTATAAGGTATATTACCAAATATTTTATAGGATTGGTTTTTAGGAAATTTAAACTGCAATATATCCTTGTTTAAAACTTGGAAATTATCGTGATCAACAAGTTTATTTTCTGTAGTTTTGCATAATTTATGGTCTATTTCAATGGCAGTTACGAAATTACACCTCTGTACTAATTCAAGGGTAAAATGGCCTTTTCCTGAGCCGATTTCAAAGATATTATCATGTTCATTTAATCTTATATTTGTCATTATTTTATCTATATTATGTTTTGAAGTAATAAAGTTTTGACTGTGTTTTATATTTTTCTCGTTCATTATAACCCTCTTTAATTTGGTTATAATGAATTTTGCTTATTAACGATTCATTATAACCACTTATTTTTTGTTTGGTTGATAATGAACTGTGCTGATTACAAAAATACTAAAAATGCCCATATTTTTTCCTCCTTATAAAATTAGTATAATTATAGCACGAGCTCTGATAAATATGAACATGATGAGTGATCGTTAAATTTATACTGCAATCTGATGCGATTATTGAATAAAAGATATGAGAGATTTATCTAGTTTCTTTTTTTACAAGAAAAAAGAAAGTTCTTAAAGGTTTTATAGTTTTGGTCGTAGAGCACACGGTTTAACGACTTAATTACGAAGTAAATAAGTCTAGTGTGTTAGACTTTAATGTTTTTTAAAGGCATTAGTGCACTTAAGCGTCAGAGCATGGCTTTATGCCGAGAAAACTATTGGTTGGAATGGCGTGTGTGTTAGCCAAAGCTTTGGCGAGTTGGTTGGGGGTTTCATGGGATTAATCCCATGAAAGTACCAACTCAACAACACACTAACGCCTGTTGGTTCCAACCAATAGGAAATTGGAATAAGCAATTAGTATAATGAGAGTATAATGTTGGTATAACGTTAGTATAATGATGCTTTTTTTCATTATATTTTTTATGTACTTTAAACCTGCACGCTTATGCGAATTAGAAAAAGCTTAATCGCATTTCATAGATTGACCTCCCAATAACTACGTGGTGTTATTGGGAGGTCAATCTATTTCATTTGCGTTAAGCTTTTGATCTACATTAAGCGTGCAGGTTTTTTGTCTATTTGTAGACGATTTTATGTTATACTAGTCCTTGAAAGAATAATAATCAGATAATGCATTTTCTTGTTTTTCATTTGCCTCTTGCTCAAAGTTCCCAAATTCGAGTAAGAGGTATTTTTGTTTTTGGTCGTCGCCTCTCATTAGTAGTTCAGGGTTTAACATTAATACTCCAGTTTTTCTTTTTATAATATTTCCTTCTTCTAAGATTTTAAGTGTTGTTATTACTGTTTGTAGACTTGTTCCTGTAGCTTTTGCTATTTCTCTTGTTGTAGCTATCATTGTATTGTTACTTAAGTGGACATTATCTAGGATATAGTTAACGATTTTAAGTTTTTTTCCGCCAATCATATCTAACATACTTATTAATTGCACTATATATGCCTTTACGAAGTTACCAGACGTTTGTTTACGGTATAACTTGTCTACCTCTATGACTTCTCCACTTTCTTCGTCTATGAGCCTCTGAGAGCCTTTATAGACTGTTCCATATCTTTCTTTCATCTTTTTCTCACTCCTTATTTTAAACTATTCTAACTATATCATAACTGTTCTAAAAAAAAAAGAACATTTGTTAAAAGAAATTAGAACAAAATGAGTGAAAAATTAGAACAAACAAATTCCTTATAAACCTTATCATCTCAACC
>NZ_KV811722.1:0-62431 GCF_001813195.1 Staphylococcus sp. HMSC065D05 | reverse complement strand
AGCCAAGCTGCTTCATATAATTATATTCACTAATCATATATAAAACTTGTATAACATAGTCAAATACCTGAGACAATGATAATCAATGTCTCAGGTATTTTTTAGCAGTATTTTACCAACTTATACAGTGTAGAGCCATTGTCTTTATATAAAATTAAAGTAATACATCAACACTCTATGATTATAGATATTAAAAAATTGAGATTAAAACGTATTAATAAACGCTTTAACCTCAATTACAACTTTTAACAAATTCAATTGTTGTGGTAGTTTTCTCAATAATTATGCCATTTCAAAAATAGTGTCAAAAGAATTCGTCGTGTACTGTCATGCATTTATTTCGCTACAAGACAAATACATGATATGTACATAAAGGATATTAACAAACTTGAAACGACTTATGATACTATAGCTACAATTCATATCGTAAGTTAATGTTTCAACTATTATTTACATTCCACTTACGATAATATTTAAACTTATTTTCTACTTATTTTTTTAATTCCTATACCTGTAAAGCCATAAATTATTGCAATGAAGGCACATAAGTAACATGGGATTGCCCATATAAAGAACTGATCAACTGAAACATTAAGTTGTTGTGCATAATATATACCAGATGTGCCCCATGGAATGAGTGGCAATACCATTGTACTTGAATCTTCAAGTGTACGCGATAACACTGCCTTTGAGACATTCATCTTTTCGAACATATCTTTCATAAGTACGCCTACCATAATAATAACTATTGAAGCAACTCCTGCTGCAAATACTAGCATAATACTACAAACTACAGTTATTAATACTAGTGTTCCAACTGACTTTACTCCTTTAGCTATTGTCTCTAAAATTACGTCTAAACAACCTGCCTTTTCAACAATACCAGCAAAAGCATAACCACAAAATATAGTTACAATGATTTGAGTCATGCTCATCATACCACCCTGCTCTATCAACGTTTTGGCATTATCTGAAATATGAGACTGGTGTAGCATCGTATGATTAAATCCATCAAAACAAGCTTTAAAACCATCTTTCATATTAAATTGATGATTAAATGTTCCAATAACCAATGCACTAATACTAGAGATAAGCATTGACGGTACTGTAGAGATTCTAAATATTAAACATAAAATGATGATAATAAGTGGGATCCACACCCAAAAATTCAAGTTATAAATTGTTGATAATTCTTTTAATAGATTTTGAATTTGTTGTGTATTTGCATCTCCCTTAAATTGTAATCCAACAATAAACCATATAGCCAACCCTATTATAGATGCAGGGATTGTTGTCCACATCATCGATTTAATATGAGCAAAAATATTAACTTTAGTTACGAGAGCTGCCAAATTTGTAGTATCAGATAATGGAGACATTTTATCACCAAAAACAGCCCCTGCAATAATGGCACCAGCAGCCATACCTGCTGGCACACCTAATTGATTAGCAATTGATATGAGTGCAATGCCTGCTGTTGATGCTGATCCCCAAGCTGTTCCTGTAGCAATTGAAGTCATTGCACTGATTATAAATGCAGATACTAATAAATAACTTGGGTTTAAAAATTTAAGTCCATAGTAAATTAACGCTGGAACTGTTCCAGAATACATCCAACTTCCTACAATGATTCCAACAGCTAAAATAATAAAGAGGGCTGGCATCGCCGTGCTCAATCGATGAGTAATCCCTTCTTCTAAATCCTTCCATTTTAACCCCACTCTATGTGCAATCAATGCTGCATAAGCTGAAGAAATTAATAATAGTACTTGTATCGGAACATCAAAGAAAACAAAACCGATTACCACAACGACAACCATAACTAAAATAGTTGAAATAGATTCTAAAAATGTAGGATATCTATACTTTTGAGTCATACTTTTGCTCCCTTCAGTATGATTTGAAACAAAACCTCTTTTCTTAAATTTTAATTGCTAAACATTACTCTAATCCTAATTTATCTAAGCCTAATTCCTCGATAGTGAGGCCTTCTTCAAAGAAATCGCGTTCAAGAATTGTTGAAGCTATCATAATAACAGCATCGATATTAGGTGTCGGGACATCAATGACACGTCCTAAACTAGACCATAGTACTAATCCATATGCAATATCTTCAGTTAAATAACGATTTTCAACATGATTCGGTCCTGGAATTTGAGAAAACACAGGGCTAGTATTAAAAAGACGATTTAACGGTTCATCCTCATCTTTACGTTCCAAATAACCTCTTTGAATCCTTGATTCTTTGGCAGTCGATAATTCAAAACCTAATTTTCTCCCTAAATTTAAACGTTCTATCTCAATAGCATGTAATAATCTCACAGTATGCTTTGTTATGCCTTCTTTATATAAAGAAAACTCATCTGAGTAATCAATACGTCCAACGTTCAATAATGTTGGTCCAGGATGTACTTCTGGGTTACCATTTTCAAGATTCGTTTTAAGTAAACTTTCTTCTTTCACAAGATAATCGTAAATTTTAGATACCTTTTCATAACTTTCATTTAACTCACTACGATCAAATGTTGAAAAGAACACACGGCGAACATTTAAAGATAAATCTACTTTAGCATTGTTAAAATCAACACGTGTACCATATGTTAATGTATTTGCTTCTGCAAAATGTGGATGTACATCAATATGACGATCTTCTAATACATTCATAAATCGTATTGAGCCCATTGAAGCAGCAATGTTAAAGAAAATGAGATGGTCGTTCGTCACAAATTTTGACATCACTTTAGCATAATATTCAATGAATGATGAAGGAATAATAACTTGGACGATGTCTGCACCATCTAAAACGTACTCCATATCATCACTAATATCAGTAAACTCTACAAACTTCTCTTCTCCCTCATTATTAAAATCAAAACCACCTTTTTCTAGGGCCGCATCAAATTTACTAATAGATTCATTACGACAATATAATCGTACATCATGCCCTTTATCTACCATATCCACTGCAGCAGTTACTGCACCATTACCTGAACCTACAATAGCTATTTTCATTTTTTTACCTCTTTTCACTAATTTTTATGATTATACTACAATAAGTCACTATAATATTTTGTATTCTTACCATAAAAAAGGAGTGGTTCTCAATTCAAACATAATCTGATTGAACGATGTGCCTCTCCACATGTATGTAATGATTAAAATATGTACTAGAACTGCATTATAATATGAAATTTTATCGTTTACTTTACTATTATATATAACGCTTAAAATTTTATTAATAACAACAGTACTATATAACCAAATTATCTATATTTCAAACGACTTCGTCAATCGATATAAAGACCAAATTTAACATTTAATAAATAATTAATTATTGATACAATTATAGTTATATTAAGTAAATTTTTTACAAATGGAGGCAAAACCTATTATGGACAAAGAAACGAATTACAATGAATTAGAATCTAAGAATGTGTCTAATCAAGCTTCAACAGACAATTTATCGAATGACAATACAATACACCACCAATCAACTATTCAAAATGAGGAAAGTCAAGATAATCGTTTAATGGCAATGTTAATTTATTTATTAAGTTTATTTACTGGTATCATTGGTCCTTTGATTATTTGGTTACTCAAACGTAAAGAGTCTCGACTTGTTGATGTATCTGGGAAAACGTATCTGAACTATTTTATTTCTTATACTATCTATTCAACAGTAGGCGTGATATGTATGTTTATGATTGTTCCTTTAATGAATATAAGTGAAAGTTTAGCCATCTTATTATTAATTTTGCTGCTGGTGGTAGTCTTCATCTTATTGGCATTGTTAATAATGTCATTTGTGTGTACAATTATTGCTTGCGTAAAATATATGTCTGGCAAAACTTACACTATCCCACTCACGATACCGTTTATAAAATAAGTTACATTATTACAGATTCATTGTAATAAAACACTTGAAATTATTTACATTATGACCCTTCAAATCTTGATTTGAAGCACATTAACAATATAAATTGAGTTCGTAATCTTGGTTATCTTTTATTACATAGATAATCAAGGTTTTTTTATTTTGTTTACGAATAAGTAACAATCCCCATATTTTCAATTAAATCTGTTAAAGTATTCAGTGTTGTTAAGAACAACTACATGTACACATGAATGAGTAAACATGTTAATAACTTTTTAAATCAATTTGCAGTACATCTAATAAATAATACAATTTTTGGAGGCGTTAAATATTATGAAAAAAATCAAAACAATCTCGACATTGGTAGCTGGACTTGGTATAGCATTCCTAGGTCACACAACACATGCAGATGCGGCTGAAAATAATAATCAACAACAAAGTACATATAACTATAGTACAACTGATGTATCATTTTCTAAATCAGGAAATTTATATACTTCTGGCCAATGTACTTGGTATGTTTACGATAAAACTGGTGGAAAAATCGGATCAACATGGGGGAATGCAAATAGCTGGGCAACTGCAGCTCAAGCAGCAGGATTCACTGTAAATAATACACCTGAAGAAGGTGCAATTATGCAATCATCTGAAGGTGCTTTCGGACACGTTGCTTTCGTTGAAAGTGTCAATAATGATGGTTCAATTACTGTATCAGAAATGAACTATGATGGTGGTCCATTCGCTATAAGCACACGAACAATCTCTGCCAATGAAGCAAGTTCATATAATTACATCCACCTAAACTAATCAGTATTTAAACTAATAAAATTGCTCCAATCTATTCTTATGTAAGAATAGATTGGATTTTTTATTTAATAGGAATGTTTGTGAGAAGCCATTGCCTCGAAGTTACTAATTTGAGAAAATGGTTCTATTACTTTAATAGGAGGAATAAAAGAATGCAATGGCTTAAAGTTATATTAGCCGGTTTTATTGAAATCATCTGGGTCACCGGACTTGATCAAGCGCATTCATTGTTTACATGGATATTCACCCTCTTTTTTATTGCTTTAAGCTTTTTTCTAGTCATTGATGCTTCGAAGCACTTACCAGTTGGTACAGTATATGCATTTTTTGTTGGAATCGGTGCTGTTGGTACAGTGTTAGTTGATATGATTTTCTTCAACCAACCATTTACTTTCACTAAAATATTTTTAATAATGACCCTTATTTTAGGAATAATAGGATTAAAACTTACAACTGATGCAACGAAAGAAGGGAGATAAAAAGTATGGCTTGGTTATTTCTAATGATAGCCGGAAGTTTTGAAATTTTGGGTGTTGTTCTTTTAAACGAGCTATCACGTACAAAGAATAAAATTTATGTCATTTTTTTAGGATTAGCATTTATATTAAGCTTTAGTACGTTAAAATTTGCAATGGTATCTATTCCTATGGGGACTGCCTACGCTATATGGACAGGAATTGGTACAGCTGGTGGTACATTGATTGGAATGATTTTTTATGGAGAGTCTACACGTATAAGTAGAATTTTATGTATTTTATTAATCATCATTTCAGTTGTTGGATTACGTTTAATAAGTTATTAATATCAATCATTAAGGTTTAATGATTGTTTGCGCTTTCTTATTTTACTATACTATTCATAAAAGAAGGAGTGATGGTTATGACAAAAGTTTATATTGCAGGCGCAATACCTGAAGTGGGACTTAACTTATTGAAAGAACATTTTGAGGTAGACATGTATGATGGCGAGGGGCTTATTGATAAAGAAACCTTAAAAAAAGGGGTAGAACATGCAGATGCATTAGTAAGTTTACTATCAACTTCTGTTGATAAAGATATTATTGATAGTGCTAATAACCTTAAAATTATAGCGAATTATGGTGCAGGTTTTAATAATATTGATGTCGAATATGCAAGACAACAAAATATAGATGTTACAAATACACCACACGCTTCGACAAATGCTACTGCTGATTTAACAATCGGCTTAATTTTATCAGTAGCGCGTAGAATTGTAGAAGGAGATCATTTATCCAGAACAACAGGTTTTGATGGTTGGGCACCCTTATTCTTCCGAGGTAGAGAGGTATCAGGAAAAACTATTGGTATTATAGGTTTAGGTGAAATTGGAGGTGCAGTGGCTAAACGCGCACGTGCATTTGATATGGATGTACTTTACACTGGTCCTCATCGTAAAGAGGAAAAAGAGCGAGATATCGGTGCGAAATATGTAGATTTAGATACTTTACTTAAAAATGCAGATTTTATTACAATCAATGCGGCATATAATCCATCACTGCATCATATGATTGATACTGAACAATTTAAGAAAATGAAATCTACTGCCTATCTAATTAATGCAGGACGTGGTCCAATAGTAAATGAACATGCTTTAGTTGAAGCACTTGATAATAAAGCTATTGAAGGTGCTGCATTGGATGTATATGAATTTGAGCCAGAAATTACCGATGCATTAAAATCATTTAAAAACGTTGTGCTTACACCTCACATTGGTAATGCAACATTTGAAGCTAGAGATATGATGGCTAAAATTGTTGCGAATGATACAATAAAAAAATTAAATGGTGACGAACCTCAGTTTATTGTCAATTAACTGATGCATTCAACAACATAAACACAAAAAGAGCTATGAAGATATTGAGTTGAGTCTCTATCTTCATAGCTCTTTATTTATTAAAATTACTGCATTTTTAATATTTAACTTTATCATTTAACAATATATGTCATCATATATTACTTTTCTTTGGATTTGTATAAAAATTTTGTTTGAGCTGATGCCAAAGCATTTGGTATCAATTTCATCGCGGTATTTCTAAGTTTAACAGTTAATTTATGATGCTTTTGAGCCATTTTACCTATCTTTTTCGAACGTCTAATCACTTTTGCGGTATGTTTAACTCTAAGTTTATCGTAACGCTCAATCGCTTTATTAAAATCATATTTTTCTAAACAATTAACTAATACAATTGCATCTTCCATAGCTTGACTAGCACCTTGTCCCATATTAGGCGTAGTGGCATGCGCAGCATCGCCCATTAAAATAGTACGTCCATAAACGAATGTCTTCAGCGGTTTTAAATCATATATGTCATGAAGTAATATACCTGTTTCACTTTGCTTTTCTAACACTTTTCTCACTTCATCTGGAAAGTGATTAAAATATGCTTGAAGATGGGGTTTTCCAAAAGATTGATATTTTGGATCTCCTTCTTTAGCATGAACAGAAATAAACCAATAAGCACGTTGATTAATTAATGGGACTATACCTACTCGCCCTTTAACACCCCAATATTCATTCGCAACATGTTGGTCATTAAATTGTACATCTTCAACCATTCCTCTAAAACATGTGTAACCATTGTAACGAATTTTAGTTCGCGCACCTACAGACTCTCTTACTACAGAATGTATCCCATCAGCACCAATACACAAATCAAATGATTCACTTTCCTGTTTGATAAAATGTAGGGTAACCTTACAACTCGTTTGTTCAATTTTAGTAACTTTAAAGCCTGTGTGAATAGATGATTCTTTGACATATGACTGTATGATTTCAATTAAAGTTTGTCTAGATAATGCGACATTTAGGGAATGAGTCTTCAACTTAGCGCTCATTAATGGGGTGCCTTGCTCATCATAAATATTCATTGCAGTAAGATTTTGACCAGCATTTTTAATGCCTTTAGCAAGGTCATGATGCCCTAATTTTTTTAAAACATTATCTCCTATCCCAATACCAGCGCTCAATTCGTTTATAGAATTATTTTTTTCAAACACTTTAACTTGATGACCTTGTTCTTCTAATAACGCAGCAGCAGTTAAACCACCTATACCTGCGCCTACTATTGCTATTTTCATGTTTTACACCTCAAATTTATCATTCTTTATTATTTTAGCACACACACACATGTTGAAAAGCAAACCCTTCTATTTTAATTGTCAATTAATACAATTCTCTTGTTAAAAATAATGAATATATCTATTCGTTCTATCGTTAATGCTCAATTTAAATTTTCACTCTATTGAAAAAAATATTTAAATATTCTACATGGATATATGCTTCCGAATATTCTTTTAAAGCTAAAAAACCTGAGACATCTTTTATTGTCCCAAGTTTTTTATCATATAGCTAATCATTGGCAAAGTTAAAACTATTCTGTTTGAAGCTTTTCATATATAAATTGCCCAAATAGAATGAAACACTTAGTTGATTGCTCAATCATTCTCTAATTTTATTTATTTGTAATATTTTTTTCTTATATGATCTTTTTTTATTCCATATTTATCATAGTATTTCTCCATTAAATCAGCTATATTATTAGCCCACTGAATATCACTAGCATATTGATGTTGGCCTGGATTTTGTGGATTCCACCGCATTTGATATAAGTTCAATTGATTATTTTTAAAGTAATGGAATCTCACAAACCACGCGCCGCCCATTATCGCTTTTTCAGGAGTGGTCCACTTCTTCTGTTTAGCAAAACTTTTACCAGTCTTTACAGCATCTTCGTCAAAAGCACCAATACCAAAAAAGTTATAATAGTGATGGTCACCTTCTTTAATTCCATTTGATAAATCTGATTGACCATTTCCTGTCTCAACTAGTGCATGACTAATGAGATATAGGATATTCACTTCATATTTATCTTGGGCTTTAATAAACGTTGATCCCTTATTTTCTAAAATACCTTTTCCTTTTAAAATATGGTTAACTTCCTTCTCTGACATAGGTACTTTTTCTGATATATCCATGTACTTCAAATTGTTATCACTATGTTTTATTTGCATAGCTTTCTCTATATCTTGTTTGGAAGCATATATAAACTTACCATTAACTTCTTTAGTATGGATATTTCCTTCACTTGTTTGAAGTGACACCGCTTCTTTAAATGTATGTTTAACATCATTTTTAAAAAGGTTTGTATCAAATATAAGAAAAAGTATTGCTAAAATAGCGAGTATGCTAATTATGAACAATGTTGTCATACGAAGCCGAGTATTCTTTAACATTTCAACAAACTCCTAAAAATTTTAAGATAATACAAAATAGGCTACTACGATAGCAATCATCACTATAAAGAAAGAGACATTAATTGCAATTTTCATACCTGTACGGTGTCTGAACATAACATTAAAAATAACGAGACTAATTGTTAATGATACAACAAAAAATGCAATAGCTAACATGAGTTTTAGCATAATTAGACAAATGATTCCAATAACTAATAGTACATTAGATGTGATTGCTAGAGCTTTTAATACTTTAGGATTGATATGCGTCACTCCTTCTATGATTTTTAATAACATTATTAATCATACATGATTAGAAGAATAAATGTCGACTCATAATACGTTAAAAAGTTTTTATATCAAATGTACTAGAAATTTAAGGTATAGATGTTAGTTTAAAAGTGTATTAAACCGTAATAGATTTAGTTATTACTAGACATTCCTCTAAGCAGATTTAACATATAAGTCATACTACGATTGAGATCATCATCACGTAAAAATCCAACAAGACTTTTAATTGTTGTTTTGTCACCAGGTTTTGTTAGATTCGCAGCATGTATCCCTCTGTTTAAACGAGATAATAATTCACTTAAATCTTTAACATCTAATTCTCCTAGCAAAAAGACAAGTTGTGCCATATTTGTTAAAACGCCTGAATATATATCTTTATTCAATTCAACGGCAAATTTATTAATGATGACTTGTCTTGCTTTTAAACCACCATTTAATGCATCCAGAATTTTAGCTTCATCTAGTATACCAATTAAACGTATTGCTTTTAAAATACTATCTTTATTTTCTACAATTGCATCGATAACATCATTCAAACTTTCTTGTTTAATTTGCTCATATGATTTTTTTAAACGTTTAATTTCAGTAATTCTCTCTGCCATTATCAATCACTCATCTTTCCTGGGAATACATAATCTGAGCGCTCCCATTTTTTTTGAACTTGAACACTATATTGTGGTTGCCGCTGTTTATTAACTCGGAAATTCGTTGGATTCAATGGAGATTTGCCTCTTTTCTTCACAACTTCCATTCGTGCATGTGTTCGTTTGTAGGAAGGCGTATCTGTATAAGGATCTACGTCACTATTCGTAAGAGCATTAATAGCACCTAAATCTCCATTTTCTAATGCATCATTATTTAATGGAATATATATTTCTTTTCCTTTTACTCTATCAGTAATGTGTGCTAGTAAAGAAGCCTCTCCAGTCTCAGAAATCAATTTAATTTCAGCTCCTTCATGAATGTCACGACTTTGTGCAAGCTCGGGTGAAATTTCAACAAATGCTCGAGGTACTTTATATTTAATCATTTCTGTTTGATACGTCATATTACCTTCATGGAAATGCTCAAGTAATCGACCGTTATTGACATGTAAATCATATACTTCATCTTCTTTAAAATAGTTATCAAAGGTTAATGGATATAATTTAGCTTTCTTATTTTCAAAATTAAACCCATCGATATAAAGTATTGGAGTGTCTTTACCATCTTTATTTACAGGCCATTGTAAACTATTAAAACCTTCTAAACGATCATAACTTACACCTGCATACGATGGTGTTACTCGTGCAATTTCATCCATAATTTCACTTGGATGCTGATACTCCCAATTCGCCCCTAGTCGATTTGCAATAAGTTGAAAAATTTCCCAATCCGGCTTTGAATCTCCAAGCGAATCTAATGCTTTATACAATCTTTGTATGCGTCGCTCCGTATTAGTAAAAGTTCCATCTTTTTCTAGTGAAGGACTTGCTGGTAGAACTACATCTGCAAACGTAGCTGTAAATGTTAAAAACTCATCTTGAACTACCATAAAGTCTAACTTTTCAAAAGCAGCTTGAACAAAATTAATATTAGAATCTACGATACCTGTATCTTCTCCATACAAATACAACGAATGAATATCACCATTATGTATTCCTTCAATCATTTGATGATTATCTCTACCAGGTTTATCATTTAACTTTACTCCATACTCTTTTTCAAATTTAGCACGTATTTTATCATCACTGATAAGTTGGTACCCAGGAAATTGATCTGGCATACTTCCCATGTCACTACATCCTTGAACGTTATTATGACCTCTTAAAGGATATGCTCCAGCACCAGGTTTTCTATAATTACCAGTAATGAGTAATAAATTAGAAATAGCAGTACTTGAATCACTTCCAATATCTTGTTGTGTTATACCCATCGCCCAACATATCGCTACTGAATCAGCTTTTGCTACTTCATGCGCAAATTGTATTAACCGTTCTTTCGGAATTCCTGTTACTTCCTCTGCAAATACCATTGAAAATGGTTCTAGTGATTGGTAATATGTATCAAAGTGATCAACCCACTTTTCTATAAATGATTTATCATGTAAGTTGTTATCAATAATATATTTAGTGACAGCACTTAACCAAGCTAAATCGGTGCCAGGTTTGGGTTGATAAAAAACATCTGCACGTTCTGCCATTTCATGTTTTCTTATATCAAAAACATGTGACTTTTGACCAAATAACTTTTGTGCACGTTTCATTCGTGAAGCAATTACAGGGTGCGCTTCTGCCGTGTTAGTACCTATTAATACAGTCATAGATGCTTTTTCTAAATCAACAATCCCGCCTGCATCTCCACCGATACCTACTGTTCTTACCAATCCTTTGGTCGCTGGTGCTTGACAATAGCGCGAACAATTATCTACATTATTTGTACCAATAACTTGACGAGATAATTTTTGCATTAAATAAGATTCTTCATTAGTTGCTTTGGATGAAGAAATAAATGACAAGCTATCCGCGCCATATTGCTCTTTAATTCTTTCAAAATTGTTAGCAATAACTTGTAGGGCCTCTTCCCATTCAACTTCATGAAACATACCTTCTTTTCTCACTAAAGGTTTCGTTAATCGTTGATCTGAGTTAATGTGTCCCCATGAAAACTTACCTTTTACACATGTTGCTATTTTATTTGCTGGAGAATCATGGGAAGGTTGAACTTTTAATATTTCTCTATCTTTCGTCCATACTTCAAACGAACAACCTACGCCACAATATGTACAAACAGTTTTAGTTTTATTGACACGTTCTTTACGCATTTCTGCTTCAGAATCAGATACAGCTAATAAAGTACCATAGCCAGGTTCTGATTTTTTAATAATATCAATCATAGATGCTAGTGAACCAGGTTCTGTATCTGTGAGATATCCCACATTACCTTCCATATTAACTTCCATCATTGCATTACATGGGCATACAGTCGCACATTGACCACATGAAACACATGATGATTCATTAATTGGGACATCATTATCCCAAATTACTCTTGGATAATCTCTTTCCCAATCTATTCGTATTGTTTCATTAACTTCAACATCTTGACATGCTTCAACACAACGTCCGCATAAAATACATTGATTTGGATCATATCTATAAAAAGGGCCATAATCTTTTTCATATGGTTTTCTCTTATACTCATAAGTTTGATGTTGTATTCCCCACTTATCCATCGCATTATGTATTTCACAATCGCCATTATTATAATCACAAACTGTACAATACAACATATGTTTTTCTAAAATACGATCTAATGCTTCTTTTTGGCTAGTTTTTACGTGGTGATTGTATGTATTTACCGTCATTGAGGATTCAATCGATGTTCCACATGCTCGGGCAATATCTCCATTGATTTCTACCATGCATGTATCACATGTTTGAATTGGTCCCATCGATTCGTTATAGCAAATGGCTGGTACAAATGTATTTCTAGAGCGTATAAATTCAAGTAAATTCGTCCCTGCTTCAACAAGATAATCTTTACCATCTAGATTAATTTTTATCTCCTTAGACATATATTTTTCTCCCCCCATTAAATTATTCACTGTTAAACACTTTAGACTTTATAACTTAATTGATTAAATCTACAATTTAACTTTTAGTAGAATTACTTAAATTGTATTACTTTACTCTATAAAAGTTAAGCGTTTACATAATAAATATAATAAAATCAATTTAATTGAAAATGAATATCAATTAAAGAGTGAAATGAATAAATTAATTTCTTTATTTCAAGCCATTTAACATTGAATATCTTAACTTTTTGCTTATAAGACATTGAATTACATAGTGCCTCATTTTATTTAAATATTAGTTAGAAGAAAATGGTATATAATGCAATATATTCCTTAAAAATAAAGCAAAAATGTTTAAAAACTAAAATAAGAATATTTAACTCAGCCATCCTTAATTTGTCAAAAAAACCTAGAACATTTCGTTCTAGGTTTTAAACTCAAGCATTACACTATATGTGATTTTAAAGCTTTTTCTTTTTTATAAATTTAAATTGTCTCTTAGTAATTGTGTATTTTCATTTTTAGATGCATCACTTGGTATGAAATAGTACAAACCGTCATTTTGTATACCACCTTCACCCTCTAACTGATGTCGATTAACTTGGTCATTAGCATCTTTATACTTAGTTCTAATTGTATTGAGATCACCTAATTTTAAATCTGTTTTAACATTTTTCTGGATTTGATTCATTAATGTATTAAAATGAGTGATTGAAGATGCGCTTGTCATCTTATCTGCCATTGCTTCTAAGATAAGTTGCTGACGCTCTTGTCTACCAAAATCGCCTCCTGCACCATCTTCTTTACGACTTCTAATAAAGTCCATGGCAGCATCACCATCTACATGTGTTTTTTCACCTTTAACAAAATGATTAGCACCCATTGTAAATGTACTATTACTTACGACATCTACGCCACCTAATGTATCAATCATGTCATGTAGTCCATCCATGTCAATCGTAGCGTAATGATCGATTGGAACATTCATTAATTTTTCAATTGTTTTAACAGCCATGTTAGGACCGCCATAAGCATAGGCATGGTTAATTTTTTCTTCAGTACCTCGACCTGCAATTTCTGCTTTGGTATCACGTGGAATACTTACTAGCTCAGTTTTCTTTTCTTTCGGATTAATGGAAAGTACCATGATTGTATCACTACGTTCCCCACCGCCTTGTTGTTTTCGCTTTTCATCAGAATCTACGCCAAAGAGTGCAATAGTAAATGGATCACCATTTTTTAAATTTACTTTTCCAGAACGTAGTTCAGAATGATTTCGATTTAAGGGGTTATGTATCTTGTCTCCTGTAATAAATATTTTTGCACTTACATAAATAACTGCAGTGATTGCTAATAGAAATAAAATTCCCACTACCCATAGTAGTATTTTCATCGGCAGGCTCATTTTTCTTTTATCTGATCTTTGCATCCCTACCACTCCTATTCAATAATTTTGTTGTTTTATGATACATAGGTCATTATATTATAAATAAATTTATTTGGTATACATCTACAGACCTATTCATTAATTATTTTAAATTTTCTTTAAGAAATCGTATAGCTTAAATGTATAAAATCTCTATAGAGCTAATTTGATATAATTTATAAAAATATACATTAACCATGCTCTATATGATGAATACTCTTTGAATAGGCTTCTCCTTCATTTAAGATACGTATCATATCATCGTAACAACCAGGATTGCTAATGATAAATGGGCCTGCCGTACTAAAATCAAGAGGTTCACCATTTATTTGTGTCATAATCAAACCTAGTTCTCTTGCAAAAAGAAATTGTGCTGAAATATCCCATGGCTTAGGATTCGTGTTAATGTGTGCCCCGAACTGACCTTTTATCACTCGAATAGAATCAAGACCACAAGACCCAATAATTCTAAAATCAAAGGCTGATTGAAATAAAGATTGAATCGTCTCTTCTTTTAACACTTGTGGTTTAAATGAAATAATTGCATCTCTTAAACCTATTCTTTTTGGCAATGTCATTAATTGATTGTTCTCGTAAGCTCCCACACCAGCAATTGCTCTATATAATCTTTGATGTGGATAATCATAAATATATGAAAGTTTAGGTTCCCCATCAATAAAATATCCTATAATGATACAGTAATCTTCTTGTTGTTTCACTAAATTACTTGTTCCATCTATAGGATCCATAATCCAAAGGTGACCCTCGTAAGGTGTTATATCTGAGTTATCTTTCTCTTCAGCTAATAATTGATGTGTGGGATAATGTTCCTGAAGAAAGTTTTGAAAATGATTCTGAATTTGTTTATCAACATTGGTAACTAAATCAAACCTATCTTTTTTTGTTGATGTTTCCATCTTCTCAACCAAACGCGGAATGATATTGTCTAAACCGCGTATCCATTGACATATATATTCATCTAATTTTTTTAAATAAAGTTCTGTCATATTTTCACCTTCATTTCATTATTTCAAAGACTATAGTGTTATCATTTAAATCATTATAGTTATATGTAAAATCTATTGTAAATCATAGAGTCATAAAATCAGAATTTGTATTAATAAATATTAAAAAATCGGCTAGTCAATAACTAGCCGACAAATAGAAAGGAAAGTAAGTAATAAATATTGAAGATGTTTTGATGTAACTTGAACGATTATACAGCTATCTAATATGTAGCTCTACCCCTTTGTCTAATCGCTCCCCCTGTTACAAATATTATATTATCATATTGTTTTTGTTTTTGTAAGCGTTTTCTAAAAGTTTTTTGTATAATTTTACACTATTATAGAGTTAAAACAGACAAAATGTCATCATTGTCGCTTATATGTTATAATAATTGTAATATGTAATGTTTATGGAGGTGACTTTCATTGAATAAATTAGAACGTCAAAATCGAATAATTCAAACTATTCAAAATTCTGACAAAATTACTGCTTCGCAACTTGCAAAACAATTTAAAGTATCTAAGCGAACTATTTTACGTGATATTGATGAATTAGAAGATCAAGGGGTAAAAGTATATGCTCGTCATGGCAAATTAGGCGGTTATCAAATCAAAGATGCACATGCTAAAATCACCTTATCGTTAACTGAACAGCAACTTTCGGCATTATTTTTAACACTAAATGAAAGTCAGTCCTATTCCACTTTACCTTATCAAAATGAAATTCGAGCAATAATCAAGCAATGTTTAAATTTACCTCAAACACGATTACGTAAATTGCTTAAAAAAATGGATTATTATATAAAATTTGAAGATTCTAATCATGTCACATTACCTCATTTATTTTCTGATATTTTAATTTATTGCACGGAGCGCAATGTGATGTTAGTAGATTTAAATGAAGATGGTCAAACTCAAGCTGAAAATGTTATTTTTATAGGTTTAATATGCAAAAATGCCGTTTGGCATGCTGTAGTATTTGAAATCGGTAGAGGTTACACTCGTGAATTATCTATCATGAATATTCAAGATATCTCATATTCTTTTGAAAAAACAATACAAACTCAAGATATCTCAATTGAAAATTATAGACAGTTTTTAGCGCCTTCTGAATGATAAAAATAAAGCCTGGGATAGCCGAAAGGCCCCCAGGCAATTTAGTACACTAGTAGTTGTCTATAGAGTTATAAATGTACATTTATCCATTTTTAAACTTTTATTTTCTTCCCAGTGACAAAACTATACCTCTCTTTAGTCATTTCCCGTTATAACTACTGCTCGGAAATATATTTTCAAATCATTTACTGAATACAACTATAATTGTCCAAATGAATGATATGAAATTATTTAACATATGTAAGCTAATTGATGAAGCTAAGTTTCTATTCGATTTTAAGTAAACATATACTAATGCTATTGCCAGTATTAAATATGCTCCAAATTCAAATGGGGACTTAGCATCACTCACATGTATATATGTAAAAGACAATGCTGATATAACCCCCATCACAATAAAGTTAAACTTTTTACCTAGTTCACCTATTAACAAATGTCTAAATACCAATTCTTCAACAATAGGTCCTACAATTACAATAAGTACAAATGCAAAAGGAATAAATATACCACTTTTAAATAATTCATTAAGTTCAAGTTCATTTTGCGTTTCACTATATTGCAAATATTTAGGTAATAGTTCAATTAATTTGTCATAAACATTAGAAATAATAAAAGATGCACACATGACGATAATTATAAACAACCAATGCTTTTTCAAATAGTCAAAACCACTCTTAACTCTATCTACAAATGAATTGATATGTAAAAAATAAAAAGCTAATATCACTAAAATATATGACATAAATTGTCCTAAAGTTCCAATCATAGTAAGTTGTAATTCATTAATATTTTGAAAAGCTATAGCAGCAATTGTTAAACCTATAAAGCTAAATATAAATATACATAGAAAGCCTATCGCAATTAAACTGAAATCACGCCATACTATATCTTTAAACCTATAACTTTGCCTTTTTTTATCTTTTTTCATCATTGTATCCTTTCCACTCACCAATAATTATTCAATCATATGGGAGGCTTTATGAATTATTTAGAAATTTCACTACATATTGAACAACAACTTGTTAAATTACTCTCTCTGAGTGAAAGTGCGAAATACTATGCACTCATACATCATAACAAATTTGAATCTTTTATAGATGATTTCAACCTTACTGTAAATCAAGAGATGAAATGGGCAATGTCTCATCAATTGTTGTTGAATTCTAATGATACGCTTGTGTCATACTGTCAATTGATTCGAAGGTTAAACGATTCCCCACTTTTAACTTTAAACCAAGGACATATAATTTATTACATTAATACACAACAAACACTCATTCACCGACAGTTACTTAAACATAAACAAGCCCTTTAGTATATTCAAATGTTTCTATACTATTATACTATTAATTATATATTAACGTTAAAAATAATTATAAATATCAATCTCTTATAATTAAAACATTAAATTATTTATTCTATTTACTAAATTGTAAACTTGTTGCAATAAGGTTATAATTAGCCATGATTAGGTATCAAGAAGGAGTGTTTAAAATGCTTGGTTTCTCAGTCTATCTAGGACAGAATTTAGATCGAGATTATATTTTAAATATGGCTGACTTAGGCTATGATGTAGTTTTTACTTCACTACAGATACCTGAGGAAGACAAGAAAAATCAAATGGCTTATTTGGGAGACTTATGCCAACTATTATCAGCCTATCAAATCACTTATATTATCGATGTAACCCCTTCATTACTTAATCAAACTATTTACAGTTATTTGAACCAATTACCTCATGGGGATTTTTATATTCGTATAGATAATCAATTAAATATTGACCTTATCAAAGACATTATCAGTCAAGGCTTCAAATGCTGCCTTAATGCTAGTACGTTAACTGATAGCATGTTAGCGCACATATATCGTACTGAATTTAATAATCAACTTTTATACTGTCATAATTACTATCCTAGACCTGATACTGGTTTATCTATCTCATTTATTGAAGAAAAAAATCAACTCATTAGAAAATACGATGCGCATGCAAAAATTTGTGCTTTTATACCTGGCACGCAGAAAAGAGGTCCCTTATTCAAAGGTCTTCCTACAGTTGAAAAACATCGTTTTGAACACCCTCTTATTGCTGCACAAGACCTTCAATTAACGGGTATATCTAACATTATAATTAGTGATACGCTATTATCACACATTTATGCGGAACAATTATCTAATATGTGGCTATATCGACACTTTATTTTACACTTAGATCAACTAGACTCCTCATTTACATCACAAGTTTTAAAGATACACACATCAAGATTAGATTCACCTGAACATTTAATTCGGTCCCAATATTCTCGTACAGATAATCAACAGACTGTCCCAATGATAGGATCGGCACATAGAGATCAAGGAGATATCACAATTGATAATCACCTGAATGGTCGTTATGAAGGAGAAATTCAAGTTATAAAAGCTCCTATGCCAGGTCATTCCCACATCAATTGTATTGGTCATGTTTGTGATAAAGATGTTCCATTGTTATCACTGATTCAACCAGGAGATACTTTTAAATTTGTATATACGAAGGAGAATAACAAATGAATCATTTAACTACTGAAACGAGAAATATACAAACAATGCATTTGGATGAAATGAATCTAAAAGATGCATTAAAGACTATGAATCAAGAAGATCAATTTGTACCTAAAGCGATAGAACCTGTTATTCCTAATTTAACAAAAGTGATAGAGAGTGCAATTCAACGCTTTAATAATGGAGGGCGAATTATTTATATTGGTGCTGGTACAAGTGGAAGACTTGGCGTACTAGATGCGGCAGAATGTGTCCCAACTTTTAACGGTTCACCAAATGACATTATTGGGATTATCGCTGGTGGACAAAAAGCTATGACGGTAGCTATTGAAGGTGCAGAAGATGATGCTGAACAAGGTGCACAGGATTTAAAGAACATTCATCTTCAATCCAAAGATATTGTAGTGGGTATTTCTGCTAGTGGACGTACACCATATGTAAAAGGTGCACTAGATTATGCAAATAAATTGAATGCAGAAACAGTCGCACTCTCTTGTAACGTTCACAGTGATATAAGTAAAAATTCAAATCACGTATTAGAAATCAATGTGGGGCCTGAAGTATTAACAGGCTCTACGAGATTAAAATCAGGTACTGCTCAAAAACTAGTTTTAAATATGATTTCTACAATGACAATGATTGGCGTGGGTAAAGTTTATGATAATTTAATGGTTGATTTACGGCCTACAAATCAAAAGTTAATCCATCGTTCTATTCGCATCATTCAAGATGTGTGTGATTTAAATCATCAAGAGGCTATAGAATTATATGAAAAATCAGACCACAATATCAAAATAGCTATCGTAATGCACTTATGTTCCACAACTCAACAAGATGCAAGACTTCGTTTAAAACAAAATAATGGAGTGATTAAGCAAGCTATCAACACTTAAGGAGGAGATTCCATGAGTAAAGAAGAACGCCTTGCCAAAGACATTACCCACGCATTAGGCGGTTCTCAAAACATAAGTAATATCATCCATTGTATGACTCGAGTTCGTATTAAAGTACACAATGATGCAAAAGTTAATTATGATGAATTAAAATCAATCAATGGCGTATTAGGCGTTGTTGAAGATGAAAGAATTCAAGTTGTTGTTGGGCCGGGTATTGTTAATAAAGTTGCTAAACATATGGCTGACCAGTCGGGAGCAACTCTAGCTGAAGAGACGACTAAAAATCAAAGTTATAAATCACAAGCAGAAAAACGTGCGTATGAACATAAACAACAATTCCAAAGTCAACGTAAACAAAGTAAATGGAATAAAGTGTTAAAATCCATTGCTAATATCTTTATACCTTTAATACCAGCATTTATAGGTGCAGGATTAATCGGTGGGATTGCAGCAATACTTAGTAACTTGCTTACAGCCGGTTCCATTTCAGGTCAATGGATTCAACAAATTGTTACTGTCTTAAATGTTATTAAAGATGGCATGTTATTTTACTTAGCTATTTTCACTGGTATTAACTCAGCAAAAGTATTCGGTGCTACACCAGGTTTAGGTGGTGTCATCGGGGGTACTACATTACTAACCGGTATCACGGATGAAAATCCAATTAAAAATATTTTCACTGGAGAACATCTAGCTGCAGGACAAGGCGGTATTATTGGTGTTATCTTTGCAGTTTGGTTATTAAGCATGGTTGAGAAACGTCTACATAAAATAATACCTAACTCTATTGATATCATCGTAACGCCCACAATAACCTTACTACTTATTGGTTTGTTAACTATATTTATAATCATGCCACTAGCTGGCTTTGTTTCCGATGGTCTTGTTTATGTCATTAACTGGATTATTGGAGTAGGAGGTATTTTCAGTGGATTCATTATAGGAGCATTCTTTTTACCTTTAGTCATGCTGGGATTACATCATATCTTCACCCCAATCCATATCGAGTTAATCAATCAAACTGGCTCCACTTACTTGTTACCTATTGCCGCAATGGCTGGTGCTGGACAAGTCGGTGCGGCGATTGCATTGTGGGTGAGATGCGGTAAAAATAAAGAATTACGTAATACGCTCAAAGGTGCTCTTCCTGTAGGGTTCTTAGGTATAGGTGAACCTTTAATTTATGGTGTAACACTGCCGTTAGGTCGCCCTTTCTTCACTGCGTGCATAGGTGGCGGTGTTGGTGGTGCTGTCATTGGTGGTATCGGTCATATTGGTGCGACAGCTGTAGGACCAAGTGGTATTTCATTATTACCATTGATTGCCAATAATATGTATCTCGGTTACATCGTAGGTTTACTAGCTGCTTATGCGGGTGGCTTTATCTTTACTTATTTCTTCGGCACAACTAAAGAAATGAGAAATCCTGAATAAATGGGTGATTTAATTGCCAAACATTTTGTATAAGATTGACAACCAGTATCCCTATTTCACTAAAAACGAGAAAAAAATTGCGCAATTTATTCTCAACTATCCTCATAAAGTTGTTAATATGACTTCTCAAGAAATTGCAAATCAATTGGAAACTAGTTCTACTTCTATCATACGTCTAAGTAAAAAGGTGACACCAGGTGGTTTTAATGAACTTAAAACACGTTTGTCTAAATTTTTACCTAAAGAAGTCACACAATATAATGTTGAGTTAGTTGATAACGAAAGTACAATTTCACTTAAAAACAAATTGCATTCTCGCTCTAAGGCAGCGTTAAGTAATGCTAATGAAACCATTAACGCTGCTATCATCGATGAAATTTGTGATCTAATTAAAAAATCTGAAACTATATTTATTTACGGCTATGGTGCCTCTTTTGTTGTAGCAACAGATTTATATCAAAAATTATCTCGCATCGGTCTAAATATTCAACTAGTGCATGAAACTCATATTTTTACCACTATGTTAGCAACACGTAACTCTAATGATTGTGTTATATTTATATCTAACAATGGTACTCAAAGTGAAATGCAATCTATTGCCAAAGTCATTGCAGATTATCACATTCCCATTGCGACTATTTCAAGCACTTCTGATAATCCAGTTGCAAAGCAATCTAATATTGTTTTAACCTATGGACAAACCGATGAAAATGAGATGCGCATGGGAGCCACAACTTCATTATTTGCACAAATGTTTACTATTGATATATTGTACTATCGATATATTGCGCTAAATTATCAATCATCTTTAGATTTTATTACTCAATCAAAAATCGCGTTAGATAATTACCGTAAACATCTCTCGAATATAGATTTCAAACATTAAAATAATAAAAAGCGATTCTTTATACTTATCCTAGAAAAGATAATGTATGAAAGAATCGCTTTAATTTATACTAACTCTTAAAAATTACTGATTTTAACAATCAATTGTCATTTCATCTTTTATTATATTTGTCGTTCCTTTTTGTGATATCTAATAAAATAATAAAGTGTCACAGCTGTTAAAAACACGATACCAATGACAACCGATACCACAGTCTCTTTGTTAAGTAACATACCAACTAATACTAGGAGTAAAAACATGATAGTTAAATAATTGGCAATTGCTCCTCCCGGCATTTTAAAAGGATGATTGTGAACCTTTTCAGGATGTAACCTTCTAAATCTTAGATGACTAAATAAAATCATAAACCAAGGTATCATTCCCGGTAGAATAGAGGCGCTATATACATATACAAAGATACTATCAGCTCCATCAATAATTAATGGAAGTATGACATTTAATAAAGCACCAATTAATATTCCCATAGATACTGCAAATACAGTATAGAAAGGTACGCCATTTTTCATTACTTTAGTAAATACTTTAGGCATTTGTCCTTTTTTTGCCAAAGTATAAATCATTCGACTTGCACTAAAAATACCTGAATTACAACCAGACAATGCTGCCGTTAAGACTACAAAGTTAATTAAACCAGCAGCAAACGTAATTCCCACTTTAGCAAAGGTTGCAACAAAAGGACTACCAATATTACCTAATTGGTTCCAAGGATATACTGATACAATGACAAAAATTGCACCAATATAGAAAATTAAAATTCTCCATATTACTCCGTTGACTGCCTTTACAATATTTTTTTGAGGATTTTTGGTTTCACCTGCTGAAATCCCAATCAATTCAACACCTTGGTATGATCCAATCACAATAGATAAAGCAAAGAAAAATCCAATGAATCCATTTGGCATAAATCCACCATGTGACCATAAGTTAGAAATCCCTATTGGATTCCCTCCATTACCCATACCAAATAAAATTAATCCTAATCCTGCAATAATCATTAATACAATAGTTACAACTTTAATTAAGGCAAACCAAAATTCAAACTCTCCAAACGCTTTTACTGAAACTAGGTTAGCCGCCATCAAAAAGAGAACTGCTATCACTCCTGGTATCCAATTAGGAAGGCTTGGGAACCAGTAGTTCATATATTCTCCTACTGCAATCACTTCACTCATGCCGACGACAACCCATTGAAATACATTGCTCCAAGCAGTCATGTAGCCAGCTGCTGGATGAATATAGTCACTAGCAAAAGTCGCAAAAGAACCAGTGGTTGGATTAATATATATCATTTCACCCATGGCTCTCATGATTAAAAATAAAAAAATACCAGCAATTAAATATGCGAGAATAACAGATGGACCTGTCCACTTAATTGTACTTGTTGCTCCCATAAAAAGACCAACACCAATTGTTCCACCAAGAGCAATCATCTGCATTTGACGTGCATTCAATCCCCTTTGCAACTCATTATTTTCCATAACTTGACCCCATCTCTAAATCTAGATTGAATTTTTGATAATCTTATTTCCGTAATTATACTACAAATTGACAAAATTGAAACAATATTTTTACAATTCTGTAAAAGCGCTTACCTATCCTGCTAAGATGTTTTCTTGCTTTTTGCTAACACTCATATTAAAATCTTTTTGATAATAGAGATTATAGAGCAAACGAAATAGTTCAGAACACACTCTTATAGTTGATTTAAAATATTAACTGCTTACCACCTAGCTATATAACATAAAATGATTGTTAAAACTATATACAATGTCATTTCAAATTTAACTTAAATCACTTTACCATTTTACCTATGTCTTTGCTCTTAATAATTATTTAAATATGATATACTTTTTTTAAATAGTAAAGGAGTGCTCATATGAATAAAGCGCTTGTTATACGTGCAATCAAATTTTCTTTAATATTTATGACTGCATTTTTAATTCTTAATTTATTGACTATGAAAGAGGCTTCAATATCGTCTATTATTGTACGAACTGTCATTGCAGCTATTGTTTTCTTTGTCATTTATATCATTGTATTTACAATTTTAAGTTCGTCAGAACGTAAAATTATTTATGGTACAACTTTACCTATTGCGCTTTTTATATGCCTTATATTCGGATCAATTTTCTTCACTCCGCGTATAGGTATCATTGTCGGACTAATTTTGGGTGTGATTGCTGGTGTCATATGGGAGTTCTTAAATAGAAAAAATGGAGGTCACACATCTTGACTATTATTATCGGACTCATTGTAATTATTTTGTTAATCATTAGTTTACTTCCAAATTATAAAGCAATGGTATTAGCTAAGCAGCAAGGCCAAAAACCTACACGATATACTATTATGGTAGGCATTGACTTATTATTAATTATACTTATATTAGTAACATTAGTATTAAAATTGATTATGTAGGTTCAACAAATTTACTGTTGAATAGACGATAAAAAAGTCTGGGACATTATGATTTATGTCCCAGACTTTTTTAGTAAAGACACTCGATGATGGATTTAAACATATTCCACAATCTATCATGGTTTTCAAATCTCATTATTGGTGAACAACTAAGATATTCATACGAATTTTGAGCCCCTCATTTAATATTTTTATTCAAACTAGTAAAAATCACTAATGTAGATTTTAGATTTTTTTCTATAATATAAATAACAAGTTGATTTTAGTTAAGTTAGCTTAAACATTGTTCTATATCAACTCATACTGTAAGTAGTATTATAATTTGCCTTGAAGTAACAAAAAATAGCAAACCGTAGCGAGAATAAGGTATACAAGAGAGCCAATAATAAACGATCGAAATTGAACATGTAAAGGTGTGCGTTTATTAAATATCGGTCCCAATATGAGATTACCCACTCCTATAATAACTGGACCTGCTATGAAAAATAGGATAATATAGCCCATTTTTGAATACCTCCAATTTATTCTTTAAATAAAAAATTCTTTATATCTTCAAATTCCATATCTTGTCCAACATATTGAACTGTCGAAAAATCTTGATCCTTCGTTATTATATTCGTATTAACGACAACATCTAATCCTGCTAGCATCGCTGCAGTAGCACCATTGACAGAATCTTCAATTGCTAAGCAGGTTGTAGGATTATAATTAAGCTCTTGTACAGCTTTTAAATAAATTTCGGGATTAGGTTGAACACTCTCAACATTTTCACGACCAACAACAACATCAATGTATGTATCTAGTCCTAATTGTTTAAATATAGGATATATATTCTTTTTATAACTACTTGTGGCAATCGCCATTGGGATATGACGTTTTTTTAAATATTGCATCAATTGAATGATTGTGGGATTTACCGGCAATTCAATAATTGTTTGATAATATTGATCATAAATTTTTTCTTTATTTTTGAAACCAATAGCATCTTCTAAATATGTATGTAATCCAGTAGTTTCACCGCCAATAAATTGTTTATAAAATTCTAAAGAAATCGGCGCTTCTTGATGGATTTTTAAATGTGTATTTATTAAATCGAACAAATGTTTTTCGGTATCAATGACAGTACCATCAAAATCAAACACTACTGCTTTATACATGTTGTCATCTCCTTTCAATATTTATTATTTTTCATACTAACATAATTTGATATAAACTTGCCTCTAAATAACTAAGCATCAAATAATATAAAATCTAATTCATAACTATGCTATGAATAAAGCTTTTCCTTCAATGATTACTCATTCGAAATAAGATAACTATAATTCTTTCAACTTCAATCAAAAGTCTTAGTGATTCTAAAAAAAAAGAGTGGTACAATTTATTTAAACGAACAGCGTATAAAATATAAGCATTCATATCATTTCCACACATATATTGTTAACGATTGGAGGTCCCCATATGTTGATTGATAAATTTGAAACCTACATCATTAATGTTGCAGGTTTGAAATCTCGCTCAACGCGAAAAAAATTAATACATTTATGTAAAGAAATTACTTTTTGTGAATCCTTTCAGTATTCTATCATTAAGCAAAACGATGTGTTCGCATTGGAAGTTAGCCTCCCCAAGCAACAACTACCTTATCTGATAAGTTTCTTAAGTTTCCACAATTATGCTATTTATCAAATACTTTTACCCAGCCGTGTAAATGAACTTCTTGATTCAGAACAACTTTACCAATCTATTAAGCGCTTTGATTTAGCAATCGATGGTTTACAAGATGCCTTCATTAAAGATAAAGTCATTGATATTATGAATATGTTTGTGAATCATCACAATGTAAATTATACATTAAATAATAATTGCGCAAGCGTCACATGTCCTCCTGAGATTTTCACAAAGCTGCTTCAAACTATTGCAACGCGTAATATTGATATCCTATCAGCAAGTTATAGAGCAAAGATGCTACATAAAGCACGCATTTCATAAATAGAAAGATAGAATATATAAGCAAGAATAACTTATTTACAAATATAAATTCAAAAACTCCCAAAATAATCTCTATTTGAATTATTTTGGGAGTTACTTTATTTCTAAGATAGATCATCATTTACAATATTTTCAAACGCTTCTCTTACCTGAGGTACAGACATTCCAACGACAACTTGAACACTCTTGCCGCTTTTTACTAAACCATGAGACATTTGATTATGTGTAAAATAGGCACTTTCTTGAACTTTACTTTCGTCTTTAACAGTTAAACGTAGGCGAGTCGTACAATTTGTAACGTCTTTAATATTTTCTTTTCCTCCAAGACCTTCTAGGTAGTACATCGCCTTTTCTTCATATTCACTATTAGGTGAATGATTGCGAGTTGAATCTCCTTTTTTATCATTATAATCTTGTTTAGAAAATAATTTGACTTCTTCTTCACCTTTCTTACGTCCTGGTAATGGAATATCAAATTTTAAAATTAAATATTTAAATAAGAAGTAGTAAATCGCAACAAAGATTAGACCAATTACTACTTGAAAGACATATGTCATCCAATGTGCTTTTCCTAAAGGTATCCAGTTAGTTGCTATAAAATCTAGTACACCGCCACCCATATTACCTACGACACCAAATCCATACATCAGTGTATCCATAGTTGCTGCTAGTAGTGCATGTAATACGAATAAAAATGGCGCAATAAATAAGAAAGTAAATTCAAGTGGTTCTGTAATACCAGCTACTACTGCCGTAAGTGTTGCTGGTATTAATAATGCAGCAACTTTTTTACGATTTTCTTTTGGTGTAGTTGCATACATTGCCAATGCTATACCTAGGCAACCAAAAACTTTGCCATTTCCTTGCAACATAAAACCATATGGAAATTGTTCTTTAAGTGGTTTGTTACTTTCGGCAAACTGATTTAAGTGTTGCAACCATTCTGCTTTCAAACCATGATTAACAACTACTGGACCTACTTCGATTGGTGCATAGATAAAATGATGCAATCCTGTAGGTATTAGTACACGTTCTAAGAAATGATATAACCAAACACCTATATATCCTGATGCAACAATAAAATATTGAATTGAAGCAATACCGTGTTGAATCGTTGGCCAAACAACACATGTGATTGCTGCCACAGGTAGCATGACAAAGAAAGAGATTGTTACAACGAATGTTAATCCTTGAAATACACCTAACATTTCAGGTAAACGCTTACTGTAATATCTATTATGTATCCACGTTATTATTCCTGATATAATGATTGCACCTAAAATATTGGTATCTAACGTTTCAATACCTGCAATCGATTTTAATCCTGTTGTGTTTTCTACACCTTTTTTTAAATTAGCGCCAAAAGTATGTGGCCATTGAGTTAAAATTGCATTGATAAAAGTGTTAAACATTAAATATCCCATTAGAGCTGCTAAAGCTGCATGTCCTGGAGCTTTTTTAGCAAGAGATAACGGTAAACCAACTACAAAGACAATTTCCATATGTGTAAATATTACCCAACCACCTGATTCAATAACAGACCAAAATTTAAACCAAAATGTATGCTGTTCAGCTAAGCCTCCCATGATGGTTGGATTTTTAAATAATGTAGCGAATCCCAAAACAATACCGAAGAAAGCAAACATCAAAACAGGTACTATCATTGCACTACCAAATCGTTTAATTGCATTCATTTTTGAATACCTCCCTCTTCCCTTAACTATGATAACTAATATATGTTTACCTTTATTGCTCTTTATTTAATAAGTTATTACCAATATATAGTAAACGCTTACATAATGACAATGACGTTGACGCACTTTGAAACATTTTTGTATAATTAGATTATATTTTCATATAAAGAAAATATTTTCAATGATGAGGTGTTAAGATGATTTTAGATGAACGAGTAAACTCTAATTTCGATCAATTAAATGATAATGATATACAAATTGCACATTATGTTAATACACATATAGATGTTTGTAAAAATATGAAAATACAAGATTTAGCCTCACAGACACATGCTTCAAATGCTACGATTCATCGCTTCACTCGTAAACTAGGTTTTGATGGTTATAGTGATTTTAAATCCTTTTTAAAATTTGAAGATAGTAAGAATCATCAACTTCCTTCTGATTCTATGGAGCAATTTAAACAAGAAATTGAAAATACATTCAACTATTTAGAACGTATTGATTATCGTTTATTAACTCACAAAATGCATCATGCTACAACAATATACTTATATGGTACTGGACGTGCACAGATGAATGTCGCTGAAGAAGCACAACGTATACTGTTGACTATGCATAAAAATATTATATTGTTACATGATGTTCATGAACTAAAGATGGTGTTAAACAAGACAATTCCTGAAGATTTGTTTTTCATTATTTCACTTTCTGGCGAAACACATCAACTTAAAGAAGTCACACAATTGCTTCAACTGAGACAAAAATATTTTATTTCCGTAACAACAATGAAGGACAATACATTGGCACAACAAGCTGATTACAATGTCTATGTTTCAAGCAATACCTTCTATTTAAACGATGGTACCGATTATTCCAGTTTTATTAGTTATCACATTTTCTTTGAAACACTACTAAGAAAATATAACGAATATAAAGAGAATCATGAATTAACATAGGAAAGTGAGTCATCATTATCATTGAATGCAATTCTCACTTTACATATAAATATTATTTGGCATTTCCATTTTCAACTTAGACAATGACTATTAAAACGTTAAAAAGCCTGGAACAACAACTTTTGTTGTCCCAGGCTTTTTAGTTTAGTTATGACGCTGTTCCTCAATTTCATCTATCACATTTTGCATTTGATCAATCATCAATTCAAATCCATGTGCTGTTGAATCATGATATTCTTTTTTCTTTTGCTTATATTCTAATGTTGTTAAACGTCTTTCCTTTTCAATAAAAGAGCGATAGTAAAAGAACATTTGAGTCCCGCCATTCTCTCTTTCAAAGAACTCTACTTCAATGACATCCTCTTCCTCACTTAGTCCTGGCATTCCAATCGTCATCTTGATATATTCATCTAAAACTAACTCTTCATATGTACCTTCTATGATGTTTTGTTTACCATTTCTACTATCAATGATGCGATACTTTCCTCCCTCTTGAATATCTGCATCAAACGATTTATTCGTGCGTTGTGTGGTCATAAACCATTTTTTTAAGATATCTGTTTTTGTCCATGCCTCATAAACGACCTCTGGTGTATATTTAAGTAATCTCTCAATGTCGATTTCAACATATTCATTTTCCACATTATATTTTGCCATTTCATTTCACCTACTTTCACTCTTAATACTATTTTAACGTATTTGAGCTAGGTCACAAACTTTGAGCTCTATAAAATTAAATTATATTAAATAAAACTTATAATTTTAGTGATTTTTAACTTTTTAAATTCAAGATTGAGTGTATAGTCTTGTCCTTATCAACATTTTACTACTATTCTAAATTGCTTGATACTCAACTTAAAAATAAGATACAGATGGTGAGTATCAAAGAATCATTATAAAACTGTCAACAATCATAAGATTGTTGACAGCCAATATATACTATGGGTCGTATTTTATTTCTTTGACGATTGATTTAAACGAGGTACTCTTAAAATAATTGCTACTAATCCACAAACACCTAATAATATTGGATAAATACTATATTGTAACATTAGGAATGGGGAAATTCCAGCTACACCTGCTGCTGAAATCACTTGCGGGCTGTATGGTAATAATCCTTGAAAACACCCACCAAAGATATCTAATATACTTGCTGATTTCCTTGGATCGACATCATATTCATCAGCAATATTTTTAGCTAATGGTCCAGCCATAATAATAGAAATTGTATTATTTGCTGTTGAAATGTCAGCTGCACTCACTAAACTCGCTATACCTAGTTCTGCACCACGCTTTGATTTTACTTTTGACCTTACAAAATTAAGCAACCAATCAATACCACCATTATGTTGAATAATTCCTACTAGACCGCCTATAAGCAATGCAATCATAGCAATATCTTCCATTCCGATAATCCCTTTAGAAATAGCATTTAAAAGGCCATTCCAACCAAAAGAACCATCAATCAGTCCAATTATACCGGCTAATACAGTACCTCCTATTAATACAATAATTACATTAATACCAACTAACGCAAGAATCAAAACTAACAAGTATGGTATAACTTTAATTAAATTATAATCATAGTTTTTAGTATGATCTATGGAAATACCATTTGTTAAAAAGAATAAAATAATGATTGTAATAATCGCACCTGGTAATACAATTTTAAAATTGACTTTAAATTTATCACTCATTTTTGTTTTTTGTGTTCTTACTGCTGCAATAGTGGTATCAGAAATCATAGATAGATTATCACCAAACATCGCTCCCCCAACAACTGTTGCCATGGCTAATGCAGCTGGTACATCTGTTGCTTGTGCAAATCCAAAACCTACTGGTGCAATAGCTGCAACTGTGCCGACAGAAGTTCCCATTGAAATTGATACAAACATACAAATAATAAATAGTCCAACAATTATTAAATTTTGAGGAATAAGTGATAAGCCTAAATTAACTGTAGATGACACGCCACCCATTTTTTCAGCAGTCGTCGAAAAAGCTCCAGCAAGGATAAAAATAAGCATCATCAAAATGATATTAGAGTGACCTGCACCTTTTGTAAATACCTCTACTTTTTTCGCAAAAGTTTCCTTGCGATTCATCAGTAAGGCAACAATAACAGTAATTGTAATAGCAACATTTAATGGCATAGTGGTAAAATCACCAGAAATAATACCAACACCTAGAAATAGTAAGACAAATAACAATAAAGGAATTAATGCCCAAGCATTGCCATTCTTCATCTCTTTCATAATCTAACCTACTTTCCCGTATAATGGATTGATAGATTTTATACTAAAAAATTCCTATCTATTTAATCAATAACTCAAAAATAAAAAACCAGGACACGTAATCATGCCCCAGTCTCAGTTAACATCGTGTTTAACCTTATCTTCTAACCTTCTCGGTTACTGGAATTGGCACATGATACAATGTTGCCGAAGCTTCTTTGGGCCAGTCCCTCCACTTCTCTTGATAAGTTATTGAATTGTGTTTAACGTTACAAGATATTTGCAATAACGTCAACACTTATTATTTTAAATATTTTAATAATAGTTTACATATTTTCAATAATAGTAAAGTATTTTTCAAAAATAGCCACACTTATTGATGCAAAGATGAATATCGCTAATGCAAGTCCAAAAATAACCATTAACTTTAAATATAATGATATGAGCATTGAAATGATTACTACAACAATCACAGTAAAAAATATATTCTTAAGACGTTGTGCCTTATGTCTTGATATTACTTTACGTTTTATCCGTTCAGATGATAACCTCTCCTCTAATTGAGATGATGTAATATGTAATTTCGTTTCTAATAAAACTGCAGTACCCACTGTTAATACCAGAATAAGTATCACTATCCATAAAGGCTGTTGCTCTATAAAGCTAACCACGTAAATACCAGAATATAGTATGCCCGAAAGCATACCAAGGATACGATCGAGTTTAGGGCTCATCCATATCATATGATTTCTAATATTATTATTAACAAAATATACATTTTTCAATCCACTCGTTATAAAAGCAATAATCACTATGACATGTAACAATATGGGATAATCATTAATAACGTATAAGACAATCAGTCCTATAACTAAAATGAGCAACGGCATGAATTTATATAGATATGCTTTCATCAATGACACCCTTAAAATGATATTTGTAAATATCTTTTTATCTTTATGAAGTAGGACGATTAACTGTAAATGTTTGACCTAACAAAGAGTAATCATTTCCAGCTAACCTAGCTACCGGATTTAATTGATTTGCATCAATTTTACTATCTTCAAAATAAACCTCTTCATCGATATGGTACATGACAATTTCACCAATTATCAAATCACTCCCGTTATCTTTGTTGCCCAATTGTACTATTTGATGAAGCTTACACTCAAACCTTACTTTTGCTTCTTTGATTGCTGGAACTTTAATTAAATCAGAATCAATCATACTTAGAGAGGTTCTTTTAAGTTCATTAACACCATATTTTAACGGGGCAGCAGTTTCATTCACATCATTAACAATAGCCTCATCAGTAATATGCACTGCAAACTCACCTGATTGTTCTATATTTATTGAGGTGTCTTTTCTATTTCCATTTGTACGTTGAACAGCAATTGCAATCATAGGTGGTGTATGATTAACTACATTAAAAAAACTAAACGGGGCTGCGTTGACATCCCCTTTTAAATTTTGAGTAGTTACAAATGCTATCGGCCTAGGTATAATACTTCCACTAAGTAATTTGTAATTTTGCATATCTGAAAGTGTTTCAGCTTTTATTTTTTTCACTATCAATCAATCCAATCAATTTTTATTTAAAATATAAAATTTACTATTTAACTATTGTTGTCCCTTTGTAGACAAGATTAAAAAGAGTTAAAGAAAATCGTATATTCAATTGAATCACTGTTTGCCTTTAAGATAAGAAAACCTAGGACATTGATATTTGTCCTAGGCGCTTATTATCATAAACAAATCTTATATTAAACTGTAGAGTTTTGTAAGATGTTTAGCACCTTCGTCGTGCTTTCACTTTGAAAAATATATACTAATTAATATGCTATAGTTAGTTAATCTATTTGAGTTCCACCAGTCACACCATATACTTGACCGGTAATATAACTTGCATCATCAGACGCTAATAACACATATGTCCCAGCACATTCAACAGGCTGACCAGCACGTCCTAACGGTGTGTTTTGCCCAAAAGTAGGTATAGCGCTTTGTGGTTGGCCACCGACAATTTGAAGTGGTGACCAAAACGGTCCAGGCGCAACACAGTTAACACGAATACCTTTAGGACCCAATTCGGCTGAAAAACTCTTTGTTAAAGATATAATTGCAGCTTTCGTTGCAGCATAATCATGAAGAATTGGACTAGGATTATAACCTTGAACTGAAGATGTTGTTGTAATTGACCCTCCTGGTTGTAAATACTCAAGCGTTTTTTGGACTGTCCAAAATACCGGATAGACATTCGTTTCAAACGTTTCAGTAAAATCTTGAGTTTTAAACTCCGATAATTCATCTTGATAAAGTTGATGACCAGCAACCAACGTTACATTGTCTAAACCACCTAATTGCTGATAAGCCTCTTCAACCATGTCATAGTTGAATTGTTCATCTCTAATATCACCAGGAATTAAGATAGCTTTTTGCCCAACATTTTCAATGATCTGTTTTACATCATCGGCATCTTGTTGTTCACTTGGTAAATAATTAATCGCTACATCTGCACCTTCTTTAGCATAAGCAATTGCTGCCGCACGTCCAATTGCTGAATCGCCACCAGTCACTAGTATTTTAAAGCCATCTAATCGATGGTGGCCGTGATAAGAATCTTCCCCACAATCTGGTTGTGGTGACATTTTAGCTTGTATACCTGGAACTTCTTGTTCTTGTTTTTCATAATTATCAGTTTTAAATTTATTGCGCGGATCTTGAGCTGACATTTCAAATCATCTCCTAATTCATTTAATGCTTTCTGTATACCCAGTTATCATGTACGTTTAATCATAGAAAATATGAAATCACAAATTATGTCAATAAACGTTGAACAAGCTGTACGAAATATTGAGGAACTTTTTCCAAAATACGCTCATCCGGATGATAATTAGGATGATGTAAATCAAATTTACTGTCGGAGCCAATAAATGCGAAAACACCGGGGTATTCTTCTGTATAACCTGAGAAATCCTCTCCAATAGTAACCGGTTCGTCGAGCATTGATACATGATAGCCAACATTTTTAGCGACCTCTATTGCTTCTTGTGTTAGATGTGCATCATTTACTACTGCACCAGGTAGTCTTGAATAAGTTAAATCAATATCCACATTAAAAACACGACTTAAACCATCAGCAATATTTTTCATCCTATTTTCAATATAATGACGTTTATCCTCATCGAATGACCGAACAGTGCCCTGTATATAAGCTTTGTCAGCTATAACATTCCATGTGTTACCACAAGAAATTTCACCGATTGTTACAACTGCACTATCAAAAGCTGATAAATTTCGACTCACAATAGTTTGTAAACTATTGATAAGTTGTCCTACAACGATGACTGGATCGTTTCCTTGCTCAGGTTTTGCAGCATGCGCACCTTTACCTTTAACATTAAACTCAAAACGATCTACAGCAGAGGTAATTGCACCCGATTTAATAGCAAATTCACCAACTTTTAAAGTGGGATAATTATGAAAACCAAGTACTGCTTTAGCTCCTTTAAGTACTCCAGTATTTATAATTTCAAATGCACCATGTCCTAATTCTTCAGCAGGTTGAAATATTAATCGAACGCGTCCATTTAATTCATCTTCAATCTCTTTTAGTTGAGTACCAGTAGCTAATATACTTGCCATATGAATATCATGACCACATGCATGCATTGCACCATGATGCTTTGATGTAAATTCATGCTTCACTTGTTCTTCTATAGGCAAAGCATCAATATCTGTTCTTACCGCTATCATTTCCTCTCCTTGCCCAATTTCTGCTACTAAACCTGTTTTTAAAGGGACATCCAGTATACGTATACCATAACTTTTGAGTATTTTCCGTAACGTTTCTGTAGTTTCATATTCTTCATCTGAAAGTTCAGGATATTGATGAAACGTTCTTCTCCAATTTACATAAGTAGAATAATTTGTCATATATTGCTCAGCCCTTTCTCACACTTCTAATTTATTCATATGCTTAACTTGTGATTTAGCATTCTTTTAATTAACTTAATTGTCAATTTTAGTAAAGTTATCTTAACATTTTATCGGAAAATTCTAAATATTCAACGTTTTTAAGAGCTAGTTTATTAAAATTATTTAAAAAAGCGAAAACATGTTGAAACAGTTACATGTCTCATTAGTTACTGCTTAGATTACTGGAATATATGATAAACATGCATTAAAAATTCTCTTTCATAGTGAAATGAACAATCTTCACAATAAATGGTTATTCCTATTACGATAACAAGTATGACATTTTAATTTGTGACTAACACACCATTTCTTATTCAGTCATAAACTGTCAAAAAACGTCAAAATGCCCGAGACATCAACGAATATCACAGGCATTTTGAAACTAAGTATATCTAAATTTATTAAATTTTTACATGACGACTTCTAACTTTAAATTAAACAATGATGTACTAAATTAGCAACTAATTTAGCAGTTCTTTGATCTGAATCATACGTTGGATTCATTTCAGCTATACTTATAGATTTTACTTTTTCACTTGGAATGACACGTTTAGCAAGTTCGAAAACTGTATGTGGATATATACCTAGGACAGCTGGTGCACTTACTCCTGGTGCAAATGCACTATCTACTACATCCATGCAAATTGTGAACATAACCGTATCATGATTATGGATAAAACGTTCTATCATATCTTTAATAGGGGGAGACACCTGATGTAGTAATTCATCTGCATATACAAATTGAATATCTTTTTCTTTAGCATAATTAAATAAAGCTTGTGTATTACCACCTTGAGATATACCTAACACTAAATAATCTGCATTATCATCTTCTTCTAGAATTTGTCTAAAACTAGTACCAGAGGTTGAATAATCCTCATCACGTGTGTCAAAGTGCGCATCTATATTAATCACACCTATTGACGACTCAGGAAAAACTTTACGAGTAGCTAAATATTGTGCATATGCTATATCATGACCACCACCAAGTAAAAATGTTTGTTTATGTCGTTTCATAGACTTAGCAGCAAGGTCTGCGAATTCGCGCTGTGTATCTATTAGCAACTCATGATTGTGTTCTACATTACCATAGTCTATAATCTCTTCACATTGATTCAAATCTGGCAATCCAGCAAAAGCTCGCTTAATGGCATTGGGGCCTTCTTTTGCACCTACACGTCCTTTGTTTAATTCTACTCCTTTATCAATTGCATATCCTAATAAGCCCACGCCTTTGTGTTTCTCCGAAAAATCTAATTGACTTAAATCACCGAATTTAACAGTTTGGAAATGCCTAAATTGTGTAGGATCAGTTTCACTATCTAAACGACCTGTCCATAGATTAGATTGCGCAAGTTGATACATGATATATCCCCCTTGAATTTTTATCAGTTAAGTTAATTAAAGTATAACTATTGAATTTTTCTTTATCAATGCTTGCTCTTTTAACATACCCATATAATGATAAAATTATTTACGATTAGCTAACAAAATGATTCAAGACTATTACATTTTGATTATAATTAAAATAGACAATTTAAACATATGCTTGTAAGATGTATAATTGTAAATAAATCAATTTAAGCTTGTTACCTAATGGAGGTTACATACAATGAAAAACTCTAGATTTTCTGGGTTCCAATGGGCTATGATGGTCTTTGTATTTTTCGTTATTACAATGGCATTGTCCGTGATACTCAGAGATTTTCAAGCGACTATCGGAGTGAAACGTTTTGTCTTTAGCATTAAAGATTTAGCTCCTTTCATAGCTGCAATTGTGTGCATATTAATATTTAAACACAGAAAAGAACAATTAGCAGGATTGAAATTTTCTATCAGTTTAAAGGTGATTGAGCGTCTACTTTTAGCACTCATTCTACCACTTATCATTTTAATGATCGGCTTGTTTAGCTTTAATACTTATGCTGATAGTTTCATCCTATTACAAACTTCAGATTTATCAGTATCATTACTAACTATACTAATTGGTCATATTTTAATGGCTTTTGTAGTGGAGTTTGGTTTCCGTTCTTACTTACAAAATATTCTTGAAACAAGAATGAATACATTTTTTGCGAGTATTGTTGTTGGTCTTATTTATTCAGTATTTACAGCTAATACGACATATGGTGTAGAATACGCCGGATACCATTTCTTATATACATTCATGTTTTCAATGATTATTGGTGAATTAATTAGAGCTACTAATGGTCGTACAATTTATATTGCAACTGCCTTTCACGCATCCATGACTTTTGCTCTCGTCTTTTTATTTAGTGAAGAAACAGGCGACCTTTTCTCAATGAAAGTCATTGCACTTTCTACAACAATTGTGGGTGTTTCATTTATTATTCTTAGTCTCATCATTCGTGCTATTGTTTATAAAACGACGAAACAAAGTTTAGACGAAGTTGATCCTAATAATTATTTATCTCATATTCAAGATGAAGAACCAAGTCAAGAAGACACCTCTTCAACTTCAGATCATGATGTATCATCTAAAGATGAAACAAAGCAACAAGAAATTGATAATGACAAATATCAATCAAAGAAACCTAATAAGAGTGACGATGCGATTGCTACTTCTGATTATAAAGAAGACGCCTCTTCAGTTAATAAAGAAACGGATACAAATCACAATGATAAGCTTAGAGATCATTCAACTTATACCGAAGATAGACACTCATCAGTTGTCAACGATGTTAAAGATGAAATTCACGAAGTTGAAGATCATAAAGCCGACACAGATAAATCACAGTAATAATTGATACTTTAAAATAAATCTTGTATTAATGATTCGCACTCTAAAAGTTTGATTTTAGTATTAAAATGCATAAATAAGCCAGTCTAATGATTACGTTCGACACCTTAATCATTGGACTGGCTTTTTCATATCTATCAATTTAAGTAACAATCAATATACATTCGCTATATTGATTAAAGATAATTTATTGTGTTTCATTAGAACTATTAAGATGATAACTGCTTTTGCATTTAGAATCTTAATCTACTTACTAGGGTTTGCATTAGCAGGATATTAAATTCATCCATATTACTTTATTAATCGTAATATTTAAACACCATAACATTTTTACGCTTAAATATTCTTCTCAGTATCTATCAATTTTTCCATTATATATCTTTATTCTATTTTTTGTTTTTGTCTTGTTTTAATACAAAAAATAATGGTGTCATAAAAACTGCAAAAAAGAATGCAGTAATTAAATTTGTATACACATCAAATTCAATTGGAAATACCAAGCTAATTAAAGAATCAACAACAAAAAACGCAACGAAAAAGTAAATGAAATATAAAAAAACTTTCAAAATAAAACCTCCTTTTACCCCAGCTAAAGACCTAACTATTTTTTCAAAAATTATTACTAAAACACCAATAAACTTTTTCTTAAAAAATTAATTGATGTCTTACATCAATTAGATAAATTGATATTAACGTTTATAACAAAATTGAATTTAAACAAAATAAAAATGCTTGCCTCAATCAATAACATAGAAAACAAAAATTAACATACAATCTTACATTTTCGGAGTTCAGCACAAATCAGTTATTGAACTAACTTTATTAAAAATTAGAGGACTCAATGACTATGATAAGATTGTATGTCATTCATGTCTTTACAACTCTATTATGTATTGCCTGTGTAAGGTAATCACTTTAACACAAATGCTCTATCTCAGATTAATTTTTTCAGCTTAATATAATGGCTAAGTCTCTTTATTTAATATTTTTACGCCTTCTTGTGTTCCTACTATTACTTGATCGGCAATATTGAGGAAATATCCTGTTTCAAGAACACCAGTTAAATGAATTAAAAATTCGTGTAGCTCATAAGCAGAAATTCGATTTTGCAATGAACAATCTAATATGTAATTACCATTGTCGGTAATAAAAGGTACATCTTCATTAATTCTTCTGTTTACATGAATATCATAAGTACACTCAATTTTTTTGGCAACTTGGTACCAATTAAATTTATCGACTTCAACTGGTAATGCAAATGTTTCTCCTAAATAGTTGACGAGTTTACTTTCATCTACAACAACGACAAATCGGTCAGCCATTTCATCTATGACCTTTTCCCTAAATAAGGCTCCACCACCGCCTTTAATAAGGTTAAGCGCACTGTCTACTTCATCAGCGCCATCTATTGCTAAGTCGATTTTCTCAACATCATTTACATCAACTATATTCATAGCTAATTCTTTAGCTAAAAATGCTGTTTTATTAGAAGTGCAGACGCCGGTAATTGTATAATTCTTTTGCTGAATTAATTCAGCAATTTGGGGAATTAATAATTCAATTGTGCTCCCTGTTCCTATTCCTAGTGTCATACCATTTTCAATTTGACCAAGTACATCTTCTAAGGTCATCAATTTTAGCTCTTTTGCATCTTTCATGGGTCGTTGCTCTCCTCTTCATAAAAGTATCTAATTATATTCTACATGAGATTCAATTTTTTAACATACCTCATTTTTGATTTCATATTAATCATTTCATTTTATTGTTAAACTATTTGTATCAACACTTGATAATAGCTTATAAATTAAAAGGTCGTGATATACATGATTAAAGTGAATGCCATATCTATTGGCAAAATAGAAACATTGTCTTATGGTAACTATAAACCAATGCAATCAGCGTTAAACAAAATTCCTTTTAAAGGTCAAATGTGGCTCAATCGACTTGGGTTCGTGGACGATGAACAAGCCTATCATAAACATGGTGGTATACATAAAGCGATATGTTGTTTTAGTAAATCTAATTATCAATTATTTAAAGATGACTTACATCAATTACCTGAATATGCAATGTTTGGTGAGAATTTGACAGTTGAACATCTAGATGAAGCCGATGTTTATTTTGGTAATCAGTATCAACTAGGCGATACAATCATAGAAGTATCAGATATACGAGAACCTTGTTGGAAAATTCAAGCTAAATATGCAATACCTAATTTAGTTCAAAAAATGTCGCAATCTGGTAAAACTGGATTTTATTTTAGAGTTATAAAAGAAGGATATGTACATCAGAGTGATAATTTAAAACTCATTAAAAAGGCAGAATCAAACTCACGTCTATCTGTGAAAGACTTAAATCATCTATTCTATAATGAGCGTGATAATTTAAGATTAATTTATCATGCTCTTCGAAATCCTTATCTTTCACCTGATCGAAAGGAAAAACTACAGAAAATGAAAACGCGTGCCGAAAATAGAAAATTCATTAATTCTGACGATAAGTAGTTTAAAAAGAGTCTGAAACTTTTAAGCTCAGACTCTCATATGTATTGCAATGAATGATGATCATCATCATAAAAATACTACTTTTCATGAATTTGAAAACTTGTTTTAGATGTAAATAATGTATCTGCCTCTAAAATAGACTGAGCTTTGGCGCCGTACATATTTATATCATTAGGCATATATTGAGTTTCGATGGAAAATCCAGAATGCGCCTTATAAATATTAAAATCATTGTTCCAAACTTGTGGATTATTAAACGTAAACATTACAAAGTGAGGCATATCAGTCTTAATATTAAGTTCAAATTCAGAATTATCAATGGTAAGCTCATTTCCACCAAATTCGAAAGGATGATCAATGCCATTATAATGATTAATTTGTTGTTGCAAAGTTTCATTGTCACTTTCAAAAATATCTTTTAAATAGACTTTTTTTGTACCCAATAATCGATGTAAATCAAGAGATTGCTCCTCTTTAACAATATGTTTATCATTTAACATATACATTTTTAATTCTGAACTATTAATACAGTGGTTATACACAACATTGTTATCACGATTCAAATTAAAATAAACATGATTTGAAGGATTAAATACTGTTTTTTTTGTTGATTTTGCCTCATATTGTACGGACCATCGATGATTGGCATCATAAGTGTGAATAACCTTTACCATCATATCTCCAGGATAATTGTCCTCTTCTTCTTTAATCGTTGTTGTGAATATAATCTTTACTTGTCCAATATCATCAACTATTTCATAATCAAAAATACGTCTATTTAATCCATGACTGCCCCCATGCAAATGATGTTGACCATCATTTGATTCTATTTGAAAAGTATCATCATCTAATTTAAATGATGCATTTTCAATTCTACCTGCATAGCGACCTATCGTAGCACCAAAATTAAAAGGTTCTTCAAAATAAAATTCATCTGCTTCTACTACATTCCCCAAAACGATATTGTTATCATGGTATTTCCAAGAAACAATTCTTGCACCATAGTTTGTAAATACAATTTTCGTATCGTCATTATCAATTTTAATTAAATCTAAACCGTGTCTTTGATGTTCAATTTTAGATATCATTACATAATCTCCCTTTCAACCTTGTAAAATTAACGCCCTTCTAACTATATTTCAATGACTAAAGGCCTCTATCTCACCTGTCCTAATTCCCCTCATCACCTTAGTTAACAGTGTTTATAATTACTTACTTATATCAATTTGATTTGTATTTATAATCGCCAGCCTAGCGATTGATTTAAAAGTTAATAATGATATAAGAACATCTGCTTTTAATTGGACAAATTTTTACATAGAAGAACGTTCAAAGTCTTACATTACTTTCAATTCCCTGATTTTTTAAGACGTTCGCCATAAAAGGGGTAGCTTTTTGGCTAAACAAATCAAACACTTTATACTTTAAAATAGCAATATAAGACTTTTTAAATTCAACTTTTATCAACAGTGTTTCACTTACATATTGTTACACTTTTTCTTGTAATATTCCATAGATTTCGGCAATTAACGTAAATAAATTGTATGTCAGATGATTCGAAAATATAATTATTATTTTTGTAAACACTTACATTCATGTAAACTATACTTAAACATCAAATCGTCGACTCAGAACAATATGATTGATTACAATTACGCTATATATAGGAGGCATACACATGAGTTATAGTATAGGAATTGATTTTGGAACCGCTTCTGGAAGGGTGATATTAGCTGACACATCCAACGGACATATCATATCAAGATATGAGGAAGACTATGCGAACGGAACTTATATGAACTCATTATATGATAAACCGTTACCTGAAAACTACTTCTTACAAAATGCTGACGACTATTTACAAATTCTTGAACAAGGTGTTCAATTTGTATTAGAAGATAGTAAAGTTAATAAAAACGATGTGGTTGGTATTGGAGTCGACTTTACAAGCAGTACAATTATCTTTCTCGATGAACAATTTGAACCGCTTCATCGTCATGAAGATTTAAAGACAAATCCACACGCGTACGTAAAATTATGGAAACATCATGGAGCTCAAGATGAGGCAAACCATATGATTCAGATGAGTAAGAATAAAAATTGGTTAGATTATTATGGCTCAAGCGTAAATAGCGAATGGATGATACCGAAAATCATGGAAGTTAAACATGAAGCACCAGAAATTCTTAGAAGAGCACGGTATATAATGGAAGCTGGAGATTACATTACTAGTATACTAACAAATTCAAATGTACGATCAAATTGTGGTATTGGCTTTAAAGGTTTTTGGGACAATGATGCAGGATTTAATTACGAGTTCTTCCATAGCGTGGATCCTGATTTACCTAAAATCGTCAAAGAAAAATGTGAAGCGCCAATCATATCAATTGGAAAAAGTGCAGGTCGTTTATGTAAAGACTATCAACAGATATGGGGGCTTTCTCAAGATGTCCAGGTTTCACCTTTTATCATAGATGCACATTCTGGCGTCTTAGGTGTTGGGGCAATAGAAGCTGGAGAATTCACTGCAGTCATTGGTACAAGTACTTGTCATCTCATGTTAGATTCAAAGCAAGTACCCATTTCTTCTATAACTGGCTCAGTTAAAAATGCTATTATACCTGGATTATATGCCTATGAAGCTGGTCAACCAGCTGTCGGTGATTTGTTCGAATACTCAAAGAACCAAGCACCTAAACATATTGTGGATAAAGCAAATGAACATCATATGCCTGTGCTTAACTATTTAGAAGAATTAGCAAGTCATATTAAAATAGAAGAACAACATGTTGTTGTTTTAGATTGGTTGAATGGAAATCGTAGTATACTAAGTAATAGCCATCTAACTGGAAGTATCTTTGGTCTTACACTTCAAACACCATATGAAATGATTCATCGAGCATATATTGAAGCTACAGCATTTGGAACAAAATTAATTATGAAACAATTTGAAGATAATCATATCCCTGTTCATACAGTATATGCATCTGGCGGTATCCCACAAAAGAGTAAATTACTCGTTGAAATTTATGCAAATGTCTTAAATAAAAAGGTTGTCGTCTTAGATTCGTCTAATGCTTCAGCATTAGGTGCAGCGATGTTAGGTGCAACTGTTGGTAACGCATATAGTACATTAAAAGAGGCGGCATTATCTATGAAGCAACCTATAGCTTATATACAAGAACCTGAATTCCAAAAAGTTCAAGCATATGAACCACTTTACCATAAATATTGTGAACTACATGATTTATTAGGTCGTCAATATCCTGAATTATCATATTTGATTTAAGTTGTTATCCCTTTCAAGACGTTTAATTTTAATCACCGATACCATGATTAAAGTTGAAATGAATAAACATGTCAGCATTGATGCAATAGGACGTCGATGCATAAGAAGTTCCACAGTGATATGAATCAGCAAATATATAGCGAAATTAATCTTAAGCTAAACTCGTTGTTTTTTATTGACTTAATGACGTTTAATAAATTCTGGTTTTCTATAAACATGTATTTTTCTATCATCATATAGCATGAAGAACAAAATAAGTATCACAAAAATAACTAAACTTGATAATTAAAGCTTAACTTGAGCTTTTGTTATCAGAGGAACGACAACAAAAGAGCTAAAATACATATAAAGGCATACAAGGATTAATAACTACTTGATAATGCTTACGCTGAATACATGAACATTTTCAATTCAATCAAAAACTATCAATACAATTAAAGTACCCGAGACAATCTTGATTGTCTCGGGCTATATTATTGTTTAAATTTTATTTATCAACTGGATTAGCATTATCACCATGGAAATTTGTCTCGTTGCAATTGTACTTTGGACTTGGTCCATATTTATTAGACTCTGTTTTACTATCTAAGCAAGTCAATACTAATATTAATATCGACCCAATCCAGTAGATTAAGCAGATAATTCCCATAAATATTAATACCGCTGAATTATCTATATTTAATATATAATTAAAAGCAGATACAATGATAGTGAAAACATAAAAAATAATCGGAAGAGTCATCGTCATTGAGCGATCATGGAATCTTCTTGATAATATCGCAACATTAGGTATTAATGTAACTAAACTATAAATAAAAATATAAATTAAAGAAAAGATTAAAATTCCTACCCCCAACAAGATAAATCCTTCACTTTTAAAAGTTTCACTTGATATTAAAAAGATAAATCCAAAAGCGTAACCAATAATTGCAGGAATCATAAAAATTAAATGCCATAACATAGCAAACCAATACTCACTTCTACGTGAGCGCCCTTTAAAATTAAAATAGTTAGTCCAAAATAATTTAAAAGCTTGTGTAAATCTAACTTTTTCTCTCATTAGATATACTCCTTTTCATTTTGTCATTAAAACAAGTGTTTTAAATCAATACATTATTTGTTACATTAAAAAGAGTTTATTTCTATTAAAACTCATAATGAAAGTATAACAAAAAGTATTTTAAATAAAAATAGTAATATAAAACATAATATTTCAATTTACAATTTTTTAAGTAAATTCTTTTAATAAAAAAGAGAGATGATATATTTGGACTTTATAAATCAGCAGACAACTCAAACTGCAAAAGCTTTATTAGGTGTTAAAATTATATACCAAGATGATTATCAAACATATACTGGATATATTGTAGAAACTGAAGCTTATTTAGGTATACAAGATAAAGCAGCACATGGTTTTGGTGGCAAAATAACGCCAAAAGTGACATCTTTATATAAAAAAGGTGGCACGATATATGCACATGTGATGCATACGCATTTATTAATAAACTTTGTTACACGGACTGAGGGCATTCCAGAAGGTGTACTTATTCGTGCTATTGAACCAGATGAAGGTATCGGCGCTATGAACGTCAATCGTGGAAAATCTGGATACGAGCTCACTAATGGTCCAGGAAAGTGGACTAAAGCTTTCAATATTCCACGGTCAATTGATGGCTCAACCTTAAATGACTGTAAATTATCTATAGATACCAATCATCGCAAATATCCAAAAACTATTGTAGAAAGTGGTCGAATAGGTATTCCTAATAAAGGAGAATGGACAAATAAACCACTACGTTTTACTGTTAAAGGCAATCCATATGTCTCTAGAATGCGCAAATCAGATTTTCAAAATCCCGACGATACATGGAAATAAAAAAGGGAGCAGGATATTATTATTTGTCCTACTTCCTTTTTCTAAATTTATTCAAATTAAAATCTGCAGAAAAGTGCATTTTAAAATACACTATTTATTGTTTATTGAAAATACTTGTTTCCTTAATTTTGAGCTAATGATAGAAAAATGCCTTTATTTTACTGTAATATCTCCATTTTCATTAATTAATTTCACTTTATTATTCCCATTGTCAACTTTACTATGATTTAACACACGATGATCGATGTCTGTTTGTCCTTCTTCATTACGAGTGATGATTTGGGTGTGATGAAGTTCTTTTTTATAATTCAAGTTTATATCCCCTTCTTCATTTTTAATACGTAAAGGAATATCAGGGGGCAATTGTTCCATTTGAATATCCCCATTGTCATTTTGAATATCAGCATGATTAAAATGAATATCTTTCGTATGAATATCTCCATCCTCATTATGAAGCGTCACCTTTTTATATCGTCCGTTTTGAACTTTAATGTCTCCAGATTTAGTATCAAATCTTCCTGTGTCACTATTTACTCCAACAACATTTAAATCCCCATCATTAGTCTTAATATCTATGTTTTTAATATATTTAGGTACTGTAATCGTAATATGATTACTAACATGACCTTGTATTCTAAAATTAATATGCGGCCTTGTTTGACGCTCTGTAATTACCCAATGTTGATTGTTCACCTTGCTAGTGACGTTTAAATTTTTGTCATTCCCTTTGGACTTAACCGAAAAATGTTCACCTTTTTTCACAATTATATCGCTTACTTTTCCATCAACGTAAATACTTTTCACAGTATTATCATCATAGTTTTTCATTAAATTTATTGTTTGATCATTATATTGCTTGTCTTTACTCAATTTTTTATTTTGTGCATATACTCCCACGCTACAAATAATAATTAGTGACAAGCCTATTAATAATATTATCGCTGAAATTTTTTTCATGATTGTACACTTCCTTTGACAATAGAAATATTCCATTTTAAATATTTCATAGTTAAGTAAAATAGCCACTTAATGAGGTAGTAAGTCACCACTGCAAGTACAAGTCCAACACCAAACATTAAACCAGTCATAAATATGTCATATAGGATAATGGAATGAAAACCATCCATAATTCCTTTAATGAGCAACATCAATGGTGCAACTAGTGAAGCTAGAGTAAAAATGATGAAGGTTAATACGAGCAGAATGCTTAAAAAAGCTGGTATTATAACAATAAAAAAGTTAAGCAAACTTAGCCCCATTACTGCTACAATTGCGGATGAAATATTCATTAAGGACACTTTTTGATGTGCATTTTCTACACTAAAAGTAGCTGTAAGTTCCTTACCTATTACTTTTGGATTACCTAACTCTTTACATACTTCTGATTCAGACTTTCCCTCTTGCTGTCCGCTATAAAAGTGCGTATCGTACTCATTCAAAATATCTTCTTTTTCTTCTTTATTCATATGTTTCAAATGCCTTTTAAGTTCTTTTAAATAATCATTTTTATTCATTCATTCTCACTCTCCTCAATGAAATGTTCTACAGCTTCCGTAAACAATTTCCATTCCTCTTCCAATTGATCAACCCTCGCAGCCCCTTGTTGAGTTAATTGATAGTACTTTCGAGACGGTCCTTCAGTTGAAGGTTGATAATACGTACTCAGTTCCCCGCTTTTAACCAAACGCCTTAGTAGAGGATAAACTGTACCTTCAGCTATGGTCATGTATCTCGAGATATTTTGTACAAGTGAATAACCATACTGATCTTCTTTTTTAATAATAAGCAGAACGATTAATTCTAAAGCACCTTTCTTAAACTGTGCATTCATATACCTACCTCCTCAATCGTATAAACAGTATTAAACTATACACAGTAGTGATTCAAAATAACTATAGCATCTACTACTATACATTGCAAGGTACTGTGTCTAATTTATTAATACACACGTCTTTATACAAATTTCGTCATCTTTTATTGATAAATTATAAAAATTAATAATTATAATTTACTTATATCATTATTTGGCAAACTGGATTTATTTCATTTGTGTATGTATAATGTGTATTATGGGACTTTATAAGGTTTACATTGAATTACTTTAATATATTACTAGTTATATAGGGTTTCATACAAAGGGGGCTTTTAAATGATAGAATTTGATGCAATTACCACATTATGTTTGGCATGTGTTTTATATTTAATTGGTCAAACAATAATCAACCATGTTTCTATTTTAAGGCGAATCTGTATTCCAGCACCTGTCATTGGTGGTCTTTTATTTGCAATATTAGTGGCTATATTAGATTCATTTAATATCGTTAAAATAAAACTTGACTCGGCGTTCATTCAGAATTTCTTTATGCTCGCTTTCTTTACTACAATTGGACTGGGCGCATCATTAAAACTATTCAAAATTGGTGGAAAAGTCATGTTGATTTATTTCACTTTTTGTGGAATTATGGCTATTTGTCAGAATATTATTGGTGTATCACTCGCTAAACTCTTAAACATTAAACCTTTATTAGGTCTTACAGCAGGTTCAATGTCAATGGAGGGTGGTCACGGTAATGCTGCAGCTTATGGTAAAACCTTACAAGATATGGGTGTAGATTCAGCAGTTGCAGCTGCTTTAGCTGCCGCTACACTAGGCCTTGTATTCGGTGGACTCATTGGCGGTCCCATCGTTAAATATTTAATAAAACGCTATGATCTTAAGCCAGAGCATCGTGACGATTCATTTAAAAATTATGGTATCGTTGAATACAATCAATCATTACATACAAAATATAAACCTATTCAAGTCTTTTTTATACAATTTTCTATACTCGTATTTTGCATGGCATTAGGAACATATATTGGCAATACTTTTACCGATTTAACCGGAGTTAATATTCCAATGTATGTTGGTTCAATGTTTGTAGCAGTAATTATTAGAAATGCTACAGACTTTATTGGTTGGGATATCGTTGATTTAAAAATGAGCGAACAAATAGGTGATATTTCATTAGGCATCTTTTTATCATTAGCTTTAATGAGTATCCAACTAACTCAAATATATTCTTTAGCTATCCCACTAATCATAATTGTTCTTGTACAAGTCGTATTTATGGTACTGTTCTCGATTTTCATATTATTTAAAGGACTCGGCAAAGATTATGACGCTGCTGTTATGGTAGGAGGATTTATTGGTCATGGTCTGGGCGCAACACCAAATGCGATGGCTAATTTAGATGTTATCACTAAAAAGTTTGGCAACTCTCCTAAAGCATATCTAGTAGTTCCTATTGTTGGTGCTTTCCTCATCGACTTAATCGGTGTAATTATTGTTATGAGTTTTATTCAACTTTTCAGTTAAACCATTCACCTTTTTTATTATAAGTACACGCTTTATAATAAAAACCTCTTATATTTCGGCATAACAATAAAAAAAACGATAATTCCTATAAATCTCACTTGGGAATTATCGTTTTATTTGTATGTTGAAATTATTACAATATACTATTTCATTTTTTATCTTCTATTTAAATGAAGGCCACGTTGATTGATCCATGATATCAACTCCGGACTCATTACGATATCTGCTTGTCGTAAACACTCAATGTTCGGTGCATCTAACATCGTCATAATTTTTTTCATATGTTGAATAAAAGACTCTACATAGTCGATGGTATTTGTAATACCTGATTGTTCTACTTGATTTAAGAACGGGCGAGACATCCCTATTGCTTTTGCACCTAATGCTAAACATTTTACAGCATCGAGTGGCGTACGTAAGCCACCGCTAGCAAAAATATTTAATCGATCTTGAAATTCAGTACTCTCAAGTAAGGATTCTACGGTAGATTGTCCCCACTGAGATAAATAATTCATATCTTTATTCGAACGTCTTTCATTTTCAATATCAACAAAATTAGTCCCTCCGCGTCCACTGACATCAACATAGTTAACACCAATATCATGTAACGCTTGTAATGTTTCTTTACTCATTCCGAAACCAACTTCTTTAATAATAACTGGAACATCAACGCGTTTAACAATAGATTCAATATTCGACATCCATGAAGCAAATTCACGGTTCCCTTCTGGCATGACTAATTCTTGAGGAGAGTTCACATGAATTTGTAGCGCTTGAGCGTCTAATAATTCAACCGCTTGTAGCGCTTTATCCACTGGTACATCGGCACCCACATTGCTGAAAATTGTTCCTTTGGGATTTGTTTTACGCACAATGCTAAATGTTTCAATCATATTAGGATTTCGCAAAGCTGCATGTGTTGATCCCACCGCCATTGCAATTCCAGTTTCTCTAGCAACAATTGCTAATTTTTCATTAATTTGTTTTGTCCAATCACTTCCACCAGTCATTGCATTTATATAGATTGGGTATGCCAAATCGAATTTCGTTGTATGACTTGTCATATCGACCTGACTAACATCAATACTGGGGATGGAATGATGAACAAATCTCACTTTATCAAAATCTGAAACCAGCGCATCTTTCTGTGACATTGCGATTTCTACATGTTCATTTTTCCTCTGTTCTCTTTGTGAGTCACTCATTAAAACACCCTACCTTTGTTAAATTATTTATATATATAAAGTTTTAAAACCATTTTTTCTTTTTAAAGAATATGATTAATATTATTGTTATAATTAGCATTAGAGTTAAGCACACGAAATAAGCATAATGCCATTTCAACTCAGGCATAAATTCGAAGTTCATTCCATATACACCAGCAATAAAAGTGAGTGGTGAGAATATAACAGATACAAGCGTAAGTATCTGCATTATACTGTTCATCCTAAATGACGTGAATGATTCATAATTTTCACGAATCTCATTCGTCATTTCTTGAGAAGTCCGAATAACACTTCTTTGTTTAATAAGATGATCATCAATATGTTGAATATACATTCTATGTTTGGCATCTTTAATTATATTTCCTTCTTGTTTCATTGTATCTACAACTTCTTGCATCGGAAATAATACGCGTTTAATTTTAATTAAATCCGAACGTAATTGAAAAACATTTTCCATAACGCTCTTACTATAGCGGTCATCGACATGCTTGTCTTCAAAATTATACACTTTATCTTCAATACCATAAACAAAGTTAAAATATTTATCCACCATACAATCCAGAATATGAATGACGATATCTGCACAATCTAATTCACTATCATGATTTTCTGCATTGTATTGAGCTACACGCTTTAATGATGGGAAATGTTTGTGATGGTATGTCACTAAAACATTACCTTCTAAAAATACACTTAGTGAGATTGGTGAGTAATCATCATTAATAATACTATGAAATATCATATATTGATACGCGTCATATTCTTTATATTTAACTCGTGGGTCACCATTGATAGCATCATCTATTTCTAAGTAATTGAAATCAAAATGATTTTTTAAATACTCATTTTCTTCATCAGTGGCATTTTCAAAATCATACCATATAATCGTTGCATCTTTAGGAATCTCTTTCACATTTGAAACTAATGTAAGAGGTTGCGATAAAGATTGAAATCTAACGGTCACCGTCATCTTTCTTACCCCCTCATACTTTATAAATTACATTTTATCATGAATTATGTTACATGTATGTGCTCTTTTCGGTTAGTATAGTGTTATAACTAAGGAGGTTAAATAAATGAACAAGACATTTACCGTAACCCGAACTGTGACAGAAGATGCTATAGATGATAATAATCATATGCATGACGCATATTATAATATTATTTTTAGCGAAGTCATTAATAAATTCAATGAGGTTCATGGTTTATCATTACCAGAGAGAGACCGTCTACAGTATACAGTTTTTACTGTTGAAACACATACTACTTTTTTACATGAATTAACACTTGGTCAAGAATTCAATATAGAGTTATTCCTTTATAATTACGATGACAAACGAACTCATTTCTTTCTGAGAATGTTAATTGATAATCAAGAAGTTGTTGCAACCAATGAGGTTATGATGTTAGGAATAGATAGGACACAACGTCGTGCTGCACCATTTCCAAAACATTATCTGAATGCCATACAAGATTATGCTCATAAGCAAGAAAAAATTGAATGGCCAGCACAATTAGGCCACTCAATTGGAATACCATATAAAGGAGAATAATAATGTCTATAAGAGAAAAATTAGTAATAGAGCTCATGAATTTAAAAGACACTGTAAAATACGAATTGTCAGAATTAAATGAACAACAATATTTGTTTATGAACGGCCCAGCATCTCAATTGATGAAGCGTGCTATGAAAATGAGCTATATTCTAGGCCAAAAAGAAGCAATTGATTACCTTTTATTACTTATCGACACTAGCCATGAGAATGTCTTACTAGATCACTGTCATGACTATCAAAAACAAATTCAAAGTAAACAATTCTCTTTACAAGAAGATATTATTCACCAAATAAATCAGTCAAAGGACTTCGAATCATTTCTATCAACTTACTATGTAAATAAAGGCAAATATGATATCATCAGCAAAATATAAACTTTCCTTTAATAAATACTATTGTTTAAACAAAATGATTATCTCATTCATCACCAGTTGATAAGCATAGCATTGGTAATTGACTTCATCCTTCCTTTTAGAACAACATTCATATCACTTTTAAAATTCAGTTAGCAATCTATTCAATTCCTACTCTAAAATTGATTTAGTGATGTGTTTTAACACCTTGTGGGATTGGCGTATGGGATAGAAAGGAAAATCATGCACCATTTTAGGATACTCTTTAAACTCAACATCGTTCCCACATTCCTCTAGAGCATGAGTAAATGCATGCATGTCTGGGCTTAATATTTCTCTGCCACCTCCATACATATATATAGGTGGCAACCCTTTTAGAGTACCATATAATGGTGATATACGCGCGTCTGATAAAGGTAAATCATTTGCCCAAGATTTCATGAGTTGATGAACACCAAATCGACTAACTAAGATATCATTTTCTTCCAACGTTTGCGTAATATTAGGATTAGTTAAAGTGGCATCTAAAAGTGGTGAAAGTAAAAATAACTTTCTAGGCACTTCTTGATTATCATTGATAAGTGATTGAACAAAACTTAATGCTAGTCCCCCACCAGAACCATCCCCCATCATAACAATGTTGTCCGCACCAACTTCTTCAACTAATTGATTATAAACGTCACGAATCGCTTTGAACGTTTCTAAGTAGTGATAATCCGGTGACTTGGGATAGATAGGTAAAACGACCTCATGCAATGTATTTAAAGTTAGTTTATCCAAAAGTCTCCAATGAAATGGAGAAGGTTGCAAAGTATTATATCCACCATGCAGATAGAGTATCTTTTGATTCTTCTCATGTCTAAAATTAAATCTAAACACTTGCATATCATTAAGAGTAAGTTTATCTAAATTTGACTTTACATTAAGTGTCGCAGGTTGCTGATGTTTTTTACTATTTTCGATACTTCTCTTTTCTAAAAATTTTTTAACTTCATCATGACTACTAAAAAATATCGATCTATTGTGAAGGATGTATTTATTAACCACGCGATTCATCATTCTATTTTTCATTAATCAATCTACCTACCTCTATTTAAAATTTTAAATTTAAGAAATAATTTGTTTAAATATCTATATACCTTTGCAAAAAAAAGATATAATGATAAGTATGTCATTTTAAAGAAATATTTTTTAATCAATACTTAGGATACTAGATTAAACCCAATTATAACAGACATAAAATTAAAAAGATAAACTTAGTAAATTTGCATCTAAAGGAGGCATTTAAATGTCTGAAACATTACAAAACCAAAAACAATTCAACTCTCAATTTGAGCATCAAGAGATCCATCGTGGGAAAAGATATGGTAAAAAGAAACGCTCATGGGTAAGTCTCATTATTCAAGTTTTCGTTTTAGTATTAACTGCTATTACTGGCTATAGCATGCTTAAACAACCTATATTTAAAATTTCATTTGTAAATGAAACTATAAATTTTCATCAATTAAGAAATTTTCAAGATACCGTTACGCAAATCGGCAATTTAAATTTAGGTAATATTGATCAATTACAACAGTCTGTCGATAATCTCATCATTATATTTAATATTTTCTTTGTCCTATGTCTTATTAGTTTGTTTGTAACCGTAATTACAATTATTTTTAATCGCACAGCACTTAAAGTAGTCAATATATTACTTTTAGCTATTATGCTAGTCATTACATTGTATTTCAGTTATATCATACATACAATTGCTCAGAAAATTTCCGAATCTCTAAAACAATATTATTTAACAGTATCACCAGAACAAGTATTAACTGAAGCAGATGCGATTCACAATGCACTGATACTCATTGGATGTAGTATTGCGTTATTGATTGTAAGTTTGTTTTTCCGTAATCGTTTACCACGTATTAAATAAAGCTGATTTTAATGTTCTTTTAATACGAGAATCATCTCTTTTGTTTATGATTCCGCGACATAAAGTTTCTGGATAAGTGAAAAAGACAAATTCTATTGAAATAATATAGAATTTGTCTTTTTATAAAAATAACCACCTAGACGCTCTTAACGTCGTAGGTGGTTATTTACATCTCTTAATTATTTATCTTGTTGCGAAGGATAATCTTCAGCATTTGCTTTTTCAGCTGATAATTGAGCCTTTTTCTTGCCCTGTAAGAACAAGCTTAATATCAGTGCAATCGCACTAATAATTGTAGCAACAATAAATGCATCATTTACACCTTCTACAGATGCAAGTTTATTGACATGTTCGAGTAATACTTTCATTGCTGCTGACTCACCACCATACTGTTGGGCAAGTTCACGCATATGGTCTTGAATGACGGGATTCGTTTTATCTAACTCTTCACTAAAAGCAGAAAGATGATTTGTTTGTTGTGTCGTCATAACCGTAACCAAAACAGCTGTACCAATTGAACCAGCTAATTGTCTCATTGTATTAACAAACGCATTACCATGAGAAATTAAGCGTGATGGTAAAGCATTCATACCTGCTGTCATAATAGGCATCATTATAAACGCCATACCAAATGAACGCACAATATATATCCACATAATATGAAGATATGTTGTATCCATGTTTAATTTACTTAATTCCCATGTCGCATACGTCATAATACCAATACCAAATATTGCTAATGGTTTAATACCGATTGTATCTAACAATTTACCTGCCACCGGACCTAATGCTCCCATGACTAATGCACCTGGCAATAGTAATAATCCAGAGTCTAATGCTGAAAAACCTCTAAGATTTTGTAAATATAATGGAAGTAAAATCATTCCTCCGTATAAACTCATCATCACAATCATATTGATAATAGTTGTAAGTGTATAAGTTGGATATTTTAATACTTCCAAGTTCAACATTGGCGCTTTCATTCTTAGTTCTCTTAAAATAAAGAAGATAATGAAAACCGTACCAACAATAAACATTGTTACAATCTCGGTTGATCCCCATCCTTTATTACCGGCTTCTGAGAAACCATATAATAAGGAACCAAATCCAATCGTACTATAAATAATTCCAGGGATATCTGCTTTCGGATTTGTCGTACTTTGATACAACTTAAACCAAAACAGACCAATTACGATAGCAATAATACCTATAAAGAACATGCCGTAAAACATCACATTCCAATGATAATTTTGCACAATATAACCTGAAAGTGTTGGACCGATTGCAGGTGCTAATATCATTGCAATGCCCATTGTCCCCATTGCCACACCGCGTTTTTCAGGTGGGAAAATGGTAACAATAACGTTAGAACCTAACGGCATCAATATACCTGCGCCTATGGCTTGTAATACACGTCCACTCATCATAATTGGGAAATTAAATGAGATTGCACAAACTAAGGAACCTAACGTAAATAGTGCTAAACCTATAATAAACAATTTTCTATAAGAATATTTATTAAATAAAAAGGCACTAATAGGTATTAAAATACCGTTCACTAACATAAAACCAGTCATTAACCATTGACCAGTTGAGGCAGAAATATTAAACTCTGTGTTTATTTTAGGCAATGCAACATTTAATAGAGTTTGGTTTAGAATCGCGATAAACATACCAAATAACATTGCCGCTAATATTTTACCTCTAGTTATACCTTTACCAAAAATAAAGTTAGTCTCTTGATTTTTAATTCTTTCATTAACTCTACCTTCAGTAGAATTTGGATCGATAGGGTTCAACACATCGCTCGATGCGTCATCTTCCTCTTGGTTCTTATGACTTAACGCGTTTCTATCCTCTTTACTATCTGTATTGATAGATTGAGATGCATTATCTATTTCTGAGTCAAAGTGATTTTTTCGTTTTTCATCTTCAATATCGTTTGATTGCGTTGAATCAGTATTTGACTTAGTTGTTTGTTCTAAATCGCTTGCTTTAAATTTAGATTGATTACTTTCTCTCTTAGAATCTATTGTCGAACGTTGTTCCACTCTTTTGTCTTTATTTTTTCTTTTACGCTTAATTAAAAAGAAATTAATAAAACCAATGAGTATGAGCGCTACTACAATATATATAATAATGAAGGTCGCTGTCATAAAATGACCCCCTTAATTTTTATGAATTTTAACTTCAGCGTTCATACCTGGGACAACATTTTTAGATGGATTAGAATCTAAAGAGATTTTTACGGGTACTACCTGAGAAACTTTCGTATAGTTACCGTCGCTATTTGATGAAGGCATCAATGAAAAGCTAGCTGCAGTCGCTTGGCCTACTTCTTCAACCTTACCTTTGATTGATGCTTTTTGACCGTCGATATCTACATCAACATCGTTGCCTTTTTCCACGTCAGAAATATCTTTTTCATCTACATTAGCTGTTATATATAGATCATCTAAATTATATGCATATGCAATTGGGTTCCCTGCTTGAGTCATAGAACCTTCGATACCATCTGTTTTAACAATCGTACCTTTTTGTGGCATTTTGATGTTCATATCTTTTGATTGCCCATCTTGGCCTTGTGCTAAAACTTCTGCTACTTTATCACCTTTATCAAGTTTGTCTCCTTGCTTAACATTAAGAGATTTAATTTGTCCAGATGCAGGACTTGAGATTTTTATTTGATCTCCATCAACTTTTGCATTGTCAGTTGTCACATAACTTGTTGTGTTATGCCAGAACCAAAAGCCTAACACACCAATAACAACTAGGACAATGATAGTAATCACATTGATTAATATCATTTTTTTCATGAATATACCCTCCTATTTGCTTTTAAAATTCACTTTATCTATTATAGAGATGTGTAAATAAAAAATACACCAACATTTTTAATAATTGTGTTGGTTTAGAGTTTATTTATTTAAATTTTCTTTTTGATTTAGGTGAATATATGAAACAACGTGCGAAATATAAAATAATAAAAAGTTTAATCGAACTTTTAGAATACTATCCTTTTGATGAAATAACCATTAAAATGATATGTGCTTATAGTGGCGTGAATCGCTCTACTTTTTATGATCATTTTCAAGATAAATATCAATTACTAGATAAGATTCAAAATTATCATTTAAACAAATATATGTCATTACTACAAGCCTTCTATAACGATTTTCATCATATCAAAACAGATCAAAAAAAATTATATAAATTTTTCTTATTGATAGCCAAATATATTAAACGTAAAGAAGCGTTCTACAGAGCAACGCTTGTAACATATCCTAATAAAGATATTGCATTAGATTACATTAACGCCACTAAAACATGTTATGAAAAAGTCATGGATAGATATGAAACCTCAATAAATAATAAACGTATGTTTATCATTTATTCAGTTGGTGGTCAAGCAGGTGTATTTATCGATTGGTTACGTAATGGATGCCTCGAATCTCCTCAAGAGGTTGCTCAAGTTCTTTTAGCAAATACAATTAAATTACAACGATAAAAAGCTAAAACTCATTGAAAAATCACTCAATTTTATCAATGAATTTTAGCTTTTTTAAATATCTTCACATTAACCAACTGTAAAATCATAAGAATTATTGCTGTAATAACGATAACGATTATATAAGGTATCGCATTACTCTCTCCCTTAATACCAACAAGTGGAGAGATGATGCCACCAAGTAAAGTTTGGAACAATCCCAACAAACTTGAAGAACTACCTTTGGCCCCTTTACTCTCATCCATTGCTATCGAAAATCCTAACGTTGCAATCCCTGTAACTGGTGCCACTAAAATCACAAAGCCACAAGAAAGTATCCAAAAAGTCCAATGGTTGAGTAACGTTAGTGATACGATTATAACACCAATAACTTGTATAGTAGACATGATTCTTAGCAACAGTAACCTATCTATATAGTCAACAAGTTTTCCGGTTAATTGGCTTGAAATAATGAGGGTAACGCCTATAAAAGCAAACATAATACTGAAGTTTAATGGCGTTAAACCATAAATTGTTTGAACTATAAAAGGCGATGCAGAAATATAAGTAAATAGCAATACAAATGACACCCCTTGTATCAACATGGGTAATACAAAGCGGGGGGTTTTAAAAAGTTCTTTGAAATTGATTAGCATTGTACCTATGTTACTATTTACTCTTAGGCTCTTTTCAAGCGACTCAGGTACTTTAAATAAAGTCCCTATTAACATGACAATCCCAAACATTGTTAGTATTACAAATACAATTCGCCATGGCCCATAATTTAAAATGATACCGCCAAGCGCAGGTGCGATAATTGGTGCAATACCATTGACGAGCATTAATAATGATAAAAATTTAGTTAGCGCATTACCAGAGTACATATCACTAGCAATAGCTCTTGAGATGACTGCACCTGCACCACCAGTTAATCCTTGAATAAATCGTAAAATAATCATAATCCATATATTTGTGACGAATATAATACCTAAACTCGCAATAGTAAAAATAATCAGTGAGAAAATTAATGGTTTTTTTCTACCAGTAATATCAGATATGGGTCCAGCCAAAAAATTTCCTAACGCTAATCCAATCATAAAAAAGGAGATAGTGAGCTGAGTTGTAGATGCAGAAATATCAAAATCATGACTAATATTAGGTAGTCCAGGTAAAAACATATCAATAGCCAATGGGCCAAATGCTGTTAATGAACCTAATATAACAATAAAAAGAAATGATTGATTTTCTGACTGATACACCCTTTTCAAGCTTCCTCCCCCTTTAACAAAAATATTTTGAATGTTTGATAAAATCCATTTTGTTTTTATAATTCTTTAACCAACTGCATATTACTATCATCATTATCTATTTCTAATTCATAATCTTTATTTATATAATTCCCTATATGATCAATATGTTGAATAGTTGTTCTTACAGTATGTCCGCTTCGATGAACACTTAACACTTGTGGAGATATCATAGTGACGTTCGTTCGATTTTGGAAATTACTTTTCATTGATGTGTATATAGACGAATTCTTTTTAAAATAACTCGATATAAAGTTAAAATCATTCATATTAAATGCTGAATTCATAGCCGTTGCATAACCAGTAAAAAATTCAGTTAATTTATTTTTCAAACTATTTTCTTCTTTTTCTTTCTTTTCAACATAGCTATTTATTTTATCACTATCAAATTCCAATGTAACTTTCGTATTATCTTTCAAATCGTCTGCACTAATTGTTTTCGTCTCAGAACTAAACGTCTTACCTTTTGCCTTACCAGTTGCAGAAATCGTTATATCTTTTGTTTTTGGATAAGGACCAAATTCTTTAGAATGAGAATAAGTGAATGTACGGTCATTGATTTGAACTTTTTCTGATTTATCACTTAATTTACTAGCACCCTTAAATTTGATATTGATAAATGATTGATCATAATCTTCAGCTACATCTACGGTTTCAGAATGACTTTCTCTAAAGTCAAAATTTAAATGCCCATTGAATGTACCGTTTTCTGTAATTTTCTTAGATGGTAAATGATATGTACCAGGAATAAATTCACCCAAAGGTGTATTTTTATTTGCTTCAGCAATGACAGTTTTCTTTTTTCCACTTGTTCTAAATTCATATTTAGTTTCTACTTTAGGTTTAATAATTGGCTTTTTTGTCGGAGCTGTGAAACTCATATTATCAAAAATTAAATACTTTGTACCATTTTTACTTATTTTAAGTACATCTTGTCCACTTTTCGTTTGTATATAAGATGCCACGCTTGAATTACTTTTATTCAATTTATCTACAGTATTATTGATATCTCGAATATACTTCTTAATACCTACTTCTTTTTTTACATAATTAATATATTGTTGCGCTTCAACATCGTCTACTTTTTTATTTTTAGTACTCAATAATGTAGCAACTTTTTGTGCATCATTATTATCTACAGCATTAACTAATATCTTAGCTTGTGCATTAGGAGAATTATAATTTCTTAAAAGGAAAAATAACACGATAATAAGTATTAAGATAAATACACTAATACCTATCGGAACAATTTTACGAAGACGTATATTGGTAGAATTCTCATTACTCGATTGAGATGATTGGTCTTTAATCTTTCTTTTTTTCTTCTTAGTTAATAGTTGCCCACAGTTTGGACATTGCGATGTATCATCTTTCACTTGATGACCACAATTTGGGCATTGACTCATTTTATCACCTCTACTCATCTCACTACATTATGATTATATTTACATGTCATAAACACATTACCTACTCGATATATTTTACATTTAGCAATGATAAAATACAATTTCCATTACATGTAGTTTTCATTGTAATTCCATTAAAAGAAAGTTACAGACTTATCTAAATTATATAAATAAACGCTAGTCAAAAACATACAGATTTAGTCTCATTTTCTTATTTCCCCACTCATATTATTATATTCCTATTCGTCTCTAACTGTATAGGCTCTTTCACTGATTCTATCAAAGTTTAGAAGTATAAGATTGTATACGATAGTCGATAATTTCTAAAACCTGTCTAACTTTTTCAATTTCCTTACTGTCAAAGTCACTCGTCATATCACTAGCAATATGGCTCATAATCGCTTTTCTCTCTTTAATATATTTCTTTCCTTTATTAGATAATTTAATTATTTTAAGACGTTGGTCAGTATTGGAATGTGGTTTTTCTAATTTAACTAATTCAGCATTGAGCAATTTTTTGACTCTTCGACTAACAGCAGCTTTATTAACACCTTGTTTCTCTGTAATTTGCCCCACAGTTAACGCCTCTATACTTAGCATATTTAACACATGAGATTGCTCAGCTGATATGCCATACTCAGTTTGCAAGTCTTTAAGTAACTTTGCTGTTAATGTATTAACATCATTAATAAATTTTTCTAAAAATGAGATGTGATCTTCTATTCTTCTTACCATTTTTATCCCCTAATTAATCTAAACGATTTATATAAAAAAATTATGTTTAATCCTTTTAAATCATAGCAATAATACCTTAAAATTTAAACCATAAATATGTATTAAAATTGCCATATTCATAAACATTGCTAATTATAATTTCATAAGCTAAATTTATAAGTAATATAACTACTGAGGTATCAAAACAATGTTACTTTTTTTATGTTTTCTAATCGAATTATTACTTATTGTTTCATTATATACGAAACAATCGTTTACTCTTAATTTATTTAGTTTTATCTTATATACCATCATTGGTTTTGTTATGATGACTTATCATGTGGTAACTGTATCAATACCATATGAAATGTTTATCATTGTAATTGTAGCAATGATACTGTTATTGATTAAATATCGTTATATTTTCAAGTTGCAAACAGGTCGTTTTTTTATTTTAAAACTTAGTCACCATTTTTATACTATGGGGCTATTTGCTGTGAGTTGTTTATATATAAGTACTATTCCCCTAATTATCATTAATAGCTTAGCTTTATGGGTCGCAACCATTGCATTTAGTACAATTTACTCGTTTATCGGCTACCTATCTTGGTCTACAGCTTTTGAAAATCATCAATATCATAAACACGTAAAGTTAATTATGGTGCTTGGAGCTGGAATTTTCTCTGAAGAAGTGACTACACTTCTTGCTGCAAGACTTGATAAAGCTTTATCCGTTTATCATTCACAACGAACTAAACCTATCATCATTGTAAGTGGTGGCCAAGGTCCTGACGAACCAATTTCAGAAGCACTTGCGATGAAAAGATACCTTATAGCTCACAACGTTCCGGAAAATTATATATTTATGGAGAATCAATCCACGAATACACGAACCAATTTCTTATATTCTAAATCTATCATTCATTCGATGATGCCTACTTCAAGTCAGATGTTGTGTGTAACAAGTCAATTTCATGTTTTAAGAGCGCTTAAATTTGCTAAAAAAGCTCATCTTTCTTTCGATGGCATTGGAAGTCGTACACCATACCACTTTTTGGCACAATCTATGATTATAGACTTTTTGGGTTTAATGTATCAATATAAAACAATACTTACTATTTATTTCGCTATGTTGTTTTGGCTTGCAATACTACAAACCATATAAACCTCTCTTAGCAAAATTGAATATATTTAAAGAAGCTTGAGACACAAACATGTCACAAGCTTCTTTAATTTATAGTATGTTATACAACAATTCCACAGTTGGGTTCGGGGCCCCAACACAGAGAATTTCAGTAC
>NZ_KV811721.1:0-9967 GCF_001813195.1 Staphylococcus sp. HMSC065D05 | reverse complement strand
TGGTTAGCTATATTTTTTACTTTGCAACAGAACCCAAAATATTATTTATGCTTTTGAAGAGTCTGAAACATCATTACACCCCAACCATCAATTAATGCTAATTGAGTCATTTCTTTCTCTTTCTTCAAACTCAAATAATATTAACTACCCATACGCCAAATTTAGCATCTATGCTACCATTAGAAAGTTTGACATATAGATTCTGATAATAAACGCAATAAAATACAATATGGTACTGATAAAGCATATTCACAAATGGTTTCTACTTTAGGAGTATTACCGGACAATATCGATAGGAATAAAAAAGCGATTTTACTTGTTGAAGGAAAAAAGTGATATTATTTTTATAAGACACTTATGTGATAAGTTAAATGAAGGTAATGCTATACCATATACATTTAGAAGAAAAAGGTTTCGCACTATTATCTACAGGTGGTAGCGGAAATCTTAAATCTTGGATTAATTTAAAAGTTATTGAACAATTTAATATTCCTTGGTGTATATTACAAGATTCTGACATAGGACCTAACGATGAAAATGCAAATAGAGAGAAAAAGCAAGAGCTAGAATCGAAAGGAATAAAAATGTATCTGACTAAAAAAGAGAAGTTGAAAAATATAAAGGTTCCGATGGTAACATTAGGTATGAATTTACAGAAATGATAAATGATTTTTTAAGCATAGTAGATTAATTCTAATCTTTGCATTCCTCTACTAACCACTTTATAATTCAGTTAACGAAAATGATTGAAAAAGACTAAATCAATTGTAGATGAAGTATTAATTCAATTTATAAAAAATAAGGTTTATTAAAAAAAGTGGCTAATAATTAGCCACTTTTTTTAATTTGAGCCCGGAGCTTTTGGATGTTTCGTTTCTGCTGGTGACGTTTCACAAGAATATTTTGTATGATGTTTACAAGAAGCTGCAGTTACAATTTGAGCTGCAGTTGTCCAAGGATTTGGTAAGCCTGGCTTTACTTGTGGAGTTTTACCCATAACGAATACCTCCTTTATATATGTTTGATTAGAGAATAACATATTCAACAGTATATGTCATATAATTCTGAATATCTTACTTTAATTGTTGTAGCTCAATCATATTTTTATATTTTGAATGTCTAGATAATAACTCTGCATGAGTACCCATTCCTGTAATTTCACCATTATCGATAAAAATTATTTTATCAGCTTTTAGTACAGTGGAAAGACGATGAGCTACTATTATTGTTGTTCTATCATTGCTAACATTTTTTATAGATTCTTGTATTTTGTGTTCACTTTCGCTATCTAAATTTGAAGTAGCTTCATCTAACAACAAAATCCCAGGTGTTTTTATAAAGTTTCTAGCTATATCTAACCTTTGTTTTTCACCGCCAGATAAATTAATTCCTTTTTCTCCAATAAGCGTATTATAATCATTAGGTAATTTCATTATAAAATCATGCGTTGACGCTAGCTTAGAATAATAAATGATATCTTCTATACATGGTGTCTCTTGTAGCGAATAAGTAATATTGCTTTTCACTGTTCTATTCAATACACCAGAGTTTTGCATAACATATCCTAAATTTTTTCTCCAATTAATTAAAGAATAGTCATAAATAGAATTAGTTCCATACTTAATTGAACCACTTTGAATTTCATATAGTCTTGAAATCAAATTAAGAATAGTTGTTTTACCAGAACCGGAAGGACCTACTATAGCAGTTATTTTATTTTTAGGTATAGTAAAGGATAAATTAGTAAAAACATGGTTGCTTTCATCATAACTGAAAGATACGTTATTAAATGACAAATCTACTGAATTTAAAATGTTAAGATTATTATTTTGTAAATTTTCTTTTTCTTCACTTAATATTTCAGAAAGTCTTTGACTTGCACCTATAGTTTTTTTATATCCTGTAAAGAGACTAGATATTTTTTCAATAGGGTCAGTTAATTGAGTCATATAAAAAATAAGAGCAATAAGCGTGCCAGGAGATATGGCTCCAGATGCCACTCTATATCCTCCAAAACCTAATACGCCACCCATTGAAACAAGCATAATTAACGTAGAAAGAGGTACTACAATTGAATTGATAACACCTTCTTTCACCCCCAAATAATATATATTTCGTAAATATGAATTAGTTTGACGAAACTCTTTATTAATTGAATTTGAAAGTTTAACTAATTTGATTTTAGATAAAACATGAGCTATTACACCACTAACCTTAGCAGTTTCAAGTTGTGTTTTATAAGAAAGTTTTTGCATTACATTGCTTATTGGTATTATTAAAATGACATACATAGGTATTGAAATAAGAGCAATTAAAGCTGTTTCCCAATCTAACATAAATAAAAAAAAGATTGATCCAAATAGTACAATTATCGATGGAAAAAAAGATGGTATAATTTCTGTAATGAAACTGTTTATTGATTTAGTGTCATCTATAATTCTACTTAATAGCTCACCATTACTATTTTTATCAAAAAAAGACGTTTTTAATCTTAAAATATGATTCCAAACTTTGTTAGTTAGAGAATAAATTATATTTTCGCCTAATTTAGTTAATAGATATATACTTAATCCGTTCAATATGGAACTTAACAAAAAAATGAAAACAAATACTATAATATAGTATTTGTTTTTTATGACTTCTGAAAAATTATCAACTATATTTTGAGTGAATAAAGGAACTATAAGTTGAAATATACTACCTATTACTGATAATAAAACAGAGAAAAATAGTAACCATTTAGGAATTTCAATCTCATTAACTAAATGTAAAACTGGGTTTTTTTGTTTCATAGTATCCTCCAAAATACTTTTAATAAATTTCTAAGTTCTTAGTGTTTTTTAATATACCTTTTTCAGTAATGATATTTTTCTCATTTACAACATACATAAATGGAGTTTGTGAAATGAATAATTCTTCCCAATTAATATCTTTTATAATTTTAAAATTGAATGAACCTTTCGTATTAAAGTAGTTATCTACAGCAACTTCATCGTCTATAAAAATTACATAGACATTATTTAAGTGGTCATTTAAGCTCAGCAACTCATCTATAATTTTAGCACAGTGGGGGCACTGAGTACTTAAACAAAAAATGTAATTTTTACTTTCTGTTAAATTAAAATTTTTGTATGGGAAAGGTAAGGATATAGGGATGCCTTGCAAATCCAATATTTTTCTATTTATATTATTATAGAAAAATATGATGCTTATAATTAAAACAAACAGTAACAAAGCTATTATGTATACCATGAATTTCATCGTCCCTTTCTATCTGATTATTGTTTTTATATAGAAATAAAAACACAAAAAAACAGAGTTTATAATTATATAATATACGTGTATGGTGATATCAAATTTAAAAGAGCAAGATATAATTAATACACTAAGCATATTCATTGACACTTTGGTCCAGTTTATATTACTTGTTAATCTTGTACCAAAACAATCACATTCTTGGCCCTTTTTTCCTATAAATATTAAAACCGTTATAAATAAACTAAAAAAAATATACATTAATAAGAGTATTGTCATACTCCATATAGAAATTTTCAGTGAAAGAAATATAGTTAGTGGAACAAAAACTTCTATAAATATTAGTAAAAATGAACAAAATTTAATTAGTTTTAAATTCACCTTATGATTTAATAATCCATATGTGTTTAGAGAAAAATGTGAAAAAGAATAAATTTTTAAAATTCCTGATACCAATGTTTGAATCAAAATGTAAGTTATAGCAATACTAAATAGAATATCCATATATTCCACTCCTAAAAGTATATAATATAAAGGATAAAACGTTTGGCATAATTTTTGAAGTTATAATAAGAAAAAGGTATTATAGTAACACATGTTAAAATAAGGTATAACCATATTTAGGAGGTGCTTTAATGTTTGAAAAGATGTTTAAAATTAGTAGTCTACTATTTTTAATAAACATGATTTTTGTAGCAATAAAAGATATAGTATTAGGTGGTGAAACTACAAGAGCCGGTAATAATTTATTAGTTATTATAACTATTATTTTCACTATTTCAATGCTTATAACGACTTTTTATTATATTAAAAATAGAAAAAGTGATTCTTCAAAGAATTATAAAGGGTTATACTATACTGTTCTTATTTTTATGCCAATAGTATGGATATTAGTTGGTTATTACGTGTTTTCACCATTGCCAGAGTTGCTTTCTCACACAAACACGTAAAAGTATATGTTGAATTAAATTGTTATAAAAGAAACTAATAGCCCAAAAAAACTTCTTTTTGAACAAATCCCCCCATCACAATTGTTATTCGAATTTTAAATACACTTATTTAAAATAAATATAAAACAAAAATAGTTCTTCATTTATTCTATAACTAAGCTTATAGTTAATCTAACGTAATCAAAGAATGTTCAAAGGTAGAATCAATGATTCTACCTTTTCTCTCTATATATTAACATATAAGATTAAAAATCCTATTTTCAAAATATTTTTCAAATCGCTTTTTGTTAGTTTATTTAAAGTGACTTTGGGATAAGTATTTTTTATTCACAATAAATGAAGATTTTCCTTTAATTTCATTAAACTCAACTTCATCTTTAAAACGAACTTGTAATAAATCATCAAAGCCCTCTAACGAATTAATATAACCCTTACTAGTATATTCGAGAATCTTTAAATTTAGCGCTTTCTCTTTTTTTTCTTCAATTTAATATTATCATTGCTCTTTTTATAAAAATAAATTACTAAACAAAATAATATAATAGAGCATAATAACAAAACGATAATCGTCATATCCACCTCTTAACTATTTATATCAATGACTTTATAGAATTTATTGCTTTATTGACTTTTCTACTTTTTATTTTTCTCTTTAATCTTAGCTAATAATTTTGCTGTTTCTTCTTCAAAAATTGTTGCTAAAGCAACTAAAATATCTATGATTTTTTACAAACATACAAAAACCTCAAAATATTTAGAGCTCCTTTTTAAAAATAAAATATATCACAAGAACTAATTAAATTTTAAATACCCTTTTTTAATTTTAAGGGATCATTTTAAAGAATTAGGGGTTATTATACTTTTTATACCTAAAAACCTATATTGGCTCTTAAAACGCAAATGAGAGCCAAATAAATATAAATGTATTTCACAAACAAAAATTTGAGTAAAACCAGTGCCGAATTTTTAGACACTGGACCATCTACATGCAAATTAAAAATTAGCATAAAATCATCCAAAAAGTAGTTCTGATTTTTAATTCTTGCAGAGGCATTTTTCTTTTAAAACAGCAAAATAGTTTGAATTTAATGAATAATATATTAATTATTCATTAAAAATATTATATATAGGCATATTTTGACGTCGCATATAAAGTGCATGAGTTTCTTCAAGTTCAGCTTTAATGGATTGCATTAAATATCCTTGCATTGTTTCGACGGTTTCATTCTTTTGTAGCAGCATTGCTTTAAAACGTTTCAACACATTTACAATTTCAAATTCAACATCTTCTAAACGATAATAGGTATAATGTGCATTATTAAATGATTTCTTCCCTTTGAGTAATACACTTTTAATAATTCGGATTTCTCTAATTTCAAATTTACTTAAATAATCTTGAAGTTGTTGTGGCAATTCTTCGAGTACTTGGAACTTAAGCGCATCATTATTAAATTCGATTTGTTGATGATTTGTATGATCCGAATGATTATGACTTGTTGAATTGTTATATATATCATTCATATCATACGTATCATTATTATCAGTTTCTATATTATCAGTATCATTTAAGTCAGTATCATTAGACTGTGAATTTGGAAGTTCTTGACCACTTAGATTCACAGTTCTAGAACTTCCGAATTCATTGTTCTGGAACTGTGAATTTGGAAGTTCCTTGGTATGACTGACTTCCATATCATAATTGGGTTTTAATAAATATAATCTATTGGGTTTATTAAGGCCAACACGTTCTTGAGTTAGTAAATTAAAATTTATTAACTCTTTTTTCAATTTTATGATTTTTTGCTCTGCATAACCTAAATACTCGCACAAATGTTTATTACTGAAAATAAAGTAAATGTTATTATTTTTATCTACCCATTCATTTTGGATGGATAATTCAAAACGATCTTTTAATAATGCATACATAATTTTGGCTTCTGCGGACATTTTCTTAAAATATGTATCTTCAAATAAATATTTAGGTAGTTGATAAAATCTTTCAGTTTTTACTTGTGATAAATTGTATTTCTCAAAATTGGGCATAATAAAAACCTCATTTCCACTTTTTTGGATTGAGGTAATAAAACAATTTTTACGTAAGTTATATGTTTTGTGCTTGCACTTAGATGATTAGATATATATAATACAAGTATCAAAAAATTATATAAACAGACGAATGCGAATCGTTTTATTACCGAGAGTCGATGCTACGCCAATAGCATCGGCTCTTTTAATATTCATAAAGTAATATTAACACTTTTAAGATCGTATATAAAGCGTTTTAAGTGTAGTTAAAAGCACATTACAACTTCAAAATGATAAAGTTTATTAGTTTAGTACCTAATTAAGCGTTGAAAATCTTCGATAGGTGGCTAATTAGGTTCTTAGGTGGTAAAATTTAGGTACTAAATTAGGTACCTAAGGATGGATGTTATGAAAACTATTAAAATGGTTGCTGATGAATTGAATGTAACTAAACAAACTATTGTTAATAATGCTAAAAGCTTAAATATATCTTTTGAAAAAGAAAATGGAATTAATTATATTAATGATAATGATTGTTTGAAAATTATAGAAAAGATTACTAAGAAAGAAAGTACAACGCAAAATAAAAAATCAATAAAAAAAGAAAGATTTGATGAAAATACTGCAGAGGTTGAAAAGTATATATATAATAATTCAAATAGTTTTGAGACATTAAAAACAAAAGCAAATGAATTAGAAAAACAAATAGAAATCTTTGAAACTAGAGCTAAAAATGATGAAAAATATATTGAGAATTTAACTAAACAACTAGATCAACAAAATAGCAATGTTAATACATTAAATAAACTGTTGGAGAATCAACAAATATTAGCTTTAGAAAGTAATAAAAAGATTCAAAAACTAGAAAATCAATTAGAAGAAGAAAGACAGCTTAATTACTCTTTTGATACAGCGACTAATGATAGACAAAGCATTAATCCGCAAGAAGCAACTTTTACTGAAGAACCTCAAAATATCAACCAACAACAAAAGAAAAGCCAACCAATAGAAGCAGAAGTAAATCATAAGGATATAACTGAAGAGAAAAAGGATGACAGTGAAAACGAAGACGTATTAGCGAAAGATGATAAACCATCTGAAGAAATAGAGAATGGGCCTGAGGATAGGAAAGAAGAAACATCTAAAAAGGGGTTTTGGAGACGTTTGTTTGGTAGCTAAAATAATTAATTAGGCACTAAAAGTTTATAACTTTTAGTGCCTTTTATATAGTGAGAACTTCTGATAATCAGTAATTATGTTAACTCATCAAAAAGGCTTAAACGTTGATTTCACAGCGTTTAAGCCTTTGTCTTGTGATTATCGTTTATTCAGGTTTTATACATTCCATTAACCACACGTTTTCATGCATTTTCATTAAGAGAATTTTTGTATCTTTATTCAGTCATCAATGTCTAAGTGTTGCATACAATATGCGTGCATACTGTATGCCTGTATATACTTGAAAAGTTATATATTTAAACACAACTTTAAAAAACTTACTTACATCTATATAATAATCAATGTAAGCAAGTTGGATTGATGGTGGCTAATCTCATGAAAATGGGGTGATGCCTATGGTTTTGGTTTTTGCTCCTAGAAAGGACTAGCATTGTCTGATTATGAAATGCTAATGATTGTTTTGACAATCATTAGTTTAGTATTAATTAGAAACGACCAAAAAAAATAGACCATCTCCACTTTGACAAGTAGATAGTCTATTTAAAAATTTTTTATCGAAAGTCACCGTCTTTTTAACGGGCTTACTAAGGCACAAGTGTTACCAGCACTTGTGTCTTTTCTTTTGTCAATTTCAGTATATCCTTTCTTATGCTTTTTGTAAAACAATCTCGTTGTATATGGTTGTTTTTCGTTACTTTTCGTTATTTTGCTCTATTCTTCCCAATCCATTTTAAGTTGTTTTAAAAAAAACTCGCGTTCTTTCTCAAATTGAGGATCATCAGTTTCATGTTCTTTATTTTTATAAGTAGGATTTTCTAATCAGTTAGGAGTTTTCTCACGACTAATATATTGCCGTTGTTTACCTACTTTTAGTCTTTTGGGGTTGTCGTTTATTGTGAATGCGTTTCTCAGCGTCAAAGGTAAACTCTAACCATTCAATTTTACGTCCTTTTTTAGATTTGATTTTATTAATATTTAAATTTTTGAAAATAAAGCTTAATTCGTTAATGATAGGCGTTAAAACTTTTTGGTTAATATGTGTCATGCGATAACTGTTCGGGATATCTAAAAGTTCTTTAAAATCAAAAATTTGTATTTTAAAGTAAACAATATGTAGATTTAAGATGTGTTATTTCTTTTAATTCAAATTTAGTGAAATTTGCTATTATCTCATTTAAAACATATTTAGATTTGGGATTAATACTAACGATAAGTTTTTGTGTATATACATCAACTTCATAACCAGTAAATAGTACAAATTTTTTAAATGATAAACCACTTCGTTCTATGTAAGTTAGACTTAGCAATTTACCATAAACATGTCCTAAATTTAAAAAAATTTTTTGAGAACGATGAATAGTAATTACTTAAATGACGTAATTCTTCAAAAGGAATAGTAACTTCTTTGACACTATGTTTTTTTAATTTATTGCAAAGACTAAGAAATATTAATTTCTGTACTTATGAATTTTCTCGGCATAAATGCTCTGTTATAATTAAAATATCTTTTCTTGATTTACTGTTATTATCTTTCACTTATATCATCCAAAAAGTGAGTAAGAGCTACCAAAATTTTAAGTGGTAGCTCTTTATTTTTAATTTTAAGGGGGGATTTTGAAAAATTAGAGTTATTTATATAATTTATTACCTAAAATTTTAAATTAGCCCTTAAAACACAAATGAGAGCCAAATAAATATAAATGCATTTCAAAAAAACTTGAGCAATCATTTTTGTTGACCACTATAATTACAAAGGAGTTAAAAATAAAAAATTTTGCTAACGTTATTCCAAGTGTATAAAATATATTAAGTCAAAATTAGTCTTCTTTTTCTTTAAAACCATTTTCTTTCATTTTCTTCTCAGTTTTCTTCATACTAATGCTTGTCCCTGTATTACCAGCAATATTAACAATACCTTTAGATTTTAAAGTATCAATATCAGCCTTTTCAAAATCTACATCTATAGTTTCTACGAATCCTTCATCATTCTCTTTAATAGATTCCTTTACACCTTTAACGTCTTGTATTTTTTCACTTTGTCTCTCTATTGATTCCTTAACCAATTTTTTAGATGCATCATCAGAAATACCAAAATCACTATATTTCAAAGTATTTACAGATTTTTGTTTAATTATTCTGTCCCCTTTATATGTATAAGTTACCTCCACTTTCACATTATCTTTTTTTCCAACAAATGTTTTAGTTTTTTTATTTCCACAAGCAGATAACGTAATTAAAATAACAATACTTGCTACCAAACCAATAATTTTTTCATAATTTAATCTCCTTTATTTTAATAATATATAAAATATCATATACCCTTTTCCCTAAGTATATGACACTTAAATTAATTAAAAATATATTAGGTTTAATGAGAGTAAAATAAATATATTTTAATTTCACATCACAAAATTTTAGCAAAACCAGTGTCGAATTTTTTAGACACTGCCCATCTACATGCAAATTAAAAATTAATATAAAATCATTCAAAAAGTAGGTCTGATTTTTAGTTCTTGCAGAGGCGTTTTTCTTTTAAAACACCAAAATTTTGATTTGAA
>NZ_KV811720.1:0-58666 GCF_001813195.1 Staphylococcus sp. HMSC065D05 | reverse complement strand
GCCTAATCGAGACCGAAAGGTCTCTTTTTTTATATGAAAAGAGTTCTAAAAAAGAAAGTATTGATAAATAAATTAGCTACTTAATAACTTTTATAAGAGGTAATTTCATTTGTGGCTTATAAAGGTTAAGTAGCATATCTAACCTTAAATGCTTTAATTACTGTAATGTATCGTAACAATAATTAAAGCATTTTAAAGTTTCTTAAAGTCTAGTATTTATATAACGAGTGAATGAATTAATGTATTAACATGGTCTTCTAATTCTTCTTTTTTTATCCCCCCAAATCCTAAAATAAATTTTGGATAAGCTTTAGAATAATTTTCGTAATGATAAGGTTTTAATTTTAAATTATTTTTTTTCGCATTTTTTAAACATTGTTTCATCGACAATCCATTATTAACAGTTATTGTAAAATGCATTCCAGTTAGTGCGCCTTCAATCTTTATTTGAGTATTGTATGGCTTTAATCGTTTTAAAATATAATCAAGTTTATCTCTATAAATCTTTCGCATTTTATTCAAATGTCTTTCAAATTTCCCACTTATCATGAATTGAGCAACCATGTGTTGAATGTGCACTGGCACTGTATTTCCTTCTTTATATTTTTGATTATTATATTTGTTCATTAAATTTTGTGGCAAAACAATATATGCAATCCTACAGCTTGGATATAAAGATTTTGAGAAAGTACTAATATAAATGACTTTTCCTTTTGTGTCTAAACTTTGTAATGCAGGTATGGGTTTGCCAAAATATCTAAATTCTGAATCATAATCATCTTCAATAATATATCTTTGCTTTGCTTGATGCGACCAATTGATTAATTGCGTTCTTTTTTTTAAATTGGTGACATAACCAGTTGGAAATTGATGAGAAGGTGTTATATATAAAATATTGTTATTTGTATGTAAAATAGGATCGATTTGTATTCCATTTTGTTCAACTGGTACCTGAATATAACTTATACCTTTTTTATCAAGCGTATGTTTAATTGGTGGATAACTTGGCTGTTCAATAATAAACTCTTCTTTTTTTAGTAAATTGGTTATCATATCGAGTAACTGGCTTGTTGATGATCCAATAATAACTTGATTTGGGTGACAAGTGACGCCACGACTATTAAATAAGTAATGTGAAATTTGTTGCCTTAAAATATATTCTCCTTGACGCTCACCTCGTTGTAATAGTGATAGCTGATGATCTTCAAAAACGTCTTTCGCATATTTTCTAAAAATATGCATAGGAAAACTTTCAGAATCAATTTCAGCTAAATTAAAAGCATATTTATATTGTCGTTGCTTCTTTTCTAAGTTATCAGTGTTTAATTGATTTGTTTGTCGATGTATCACTGGCAATGATTCTATATCGGAAACGAAGTATCCAGATCTAGGTTTCGAATAAATGAAACCTTCATCTACAAGTAATTGATATGCATGTTCTATTGTAGTGTGGCTAACAGATAAATAGTTACTTAACTGTCGTTTAGATGGAAATCTATCATTTGATTGATATTGACCTTCGATAATTTGATTTTTTAACTTTTCATATAACGATAAATAAAGTGGTTGATTTACTTTCAATTAACTGACCCCTATCTTTATGTACAAATTGAACCTTTTTAAATATCAGTTTATCTCGTAAAATATATTTAATCAATAAGAAAAGGGGTAAGTAGTATGTCTAAAATAGTAGGATCAGATCGAGTGAAAAGAGGAATGGCTGAAATGCAAAAAGGCGGTGTCATTATGGACGTCGTTAATGCAGAACAAGCGAAAATTGCTGAAGAAGCCGGAGCTGTTGCCGTAATGGCATTAGAGCGTGTACCATCAGATATTCGTGCTGCTGGTGGTGTTGCACGTATGGCAAACCCTAAAATAGTTGAAGAAGTTATGAATGCTGTTTCAATTCCTGTTATGGCTAAAGCCAGAATTGGTCATATTACAGAAGCGAGAGTTTTAGAATCGATGGGTGTTGACTATATAGATGAGTCTGAAGTGCTAACACCTGCAGACGAAGAATATCATTTAAGAAAAGATCAATTTACAGTTCCTTTTGTGTGTGGCTGTCGTAACTTAGGTGAAGCAGCACGACGCATTGGTGAAGGTGCGGCGATGTTGCGTACGAAAGGTGAACCTGGTACTGGTAATATAGTTGAAGCTGTTCGTCATATGCGACGTGTTAATTCTGAAGTTAGCCGTTTAACAGTTATGAACGATGATGAAATTATGACATTTGCAAAAGATTTGGGTGCACCTTATGAAGTATTAAAACAAATTAAAGATAATGGACGTCTTCCTGTAGTTAATTTTGCAGCTGGTGGTGTTGCTACGCCTCAGGATGCAGCACTAATGATGGAATTAGGTGCAGATGGTGTATTTGTTGGTTCAGGTATATTTAAATCTGAAGATCCTGAAAAATTTGCTAAAGCTATCGTTCAAGCTACTACACATTATCAAGATTATGAGTTAATTGGAAAATTGGCAAGTGAGCTAGGTACGGCTATGAAAGGTCTAGATATTAATCAAATTTCACTAGAAGAAAGAATGCAAGAGCGTGGTTGGTAATGATTAAAATTGGTGTTTTAGCCTTACAAGGTGCTGTACGTGAACATATTCGTCATATTGAATTAAGTGGTTATGAAGGCATTGCTATAAAAAGAGTAGAGCAGCTAAATGAAATTGATGGTCTAATATTACCTGGTGGCGAGTCAACAACATTACGTCGTTTAATGGATTTATATGGATTTAAAGAAAAGTTACAACATTTAGATATGCCAATGTTTGGAACATGTGCTGGATTAATCGTTCTTGCAAAAAATGTTGAAAATGAGTCTGGTTATTTAAAGAAATTAGACATAACTGTTGAGCGTAATTCATTCGGTAGACAAGTCGATAGCTTTGAATCTGAACTTGATATTAAAGGGATAGCAAATGATATTGAGGGAGTATTTATTAGAGCACCTCATATTGCTAAAGTGGATAACGGAGTGGAAATACTTAGTAAAGTTGGAGATAAAATAGTAGCCGTCAAACAAGGACAATATCTCGGTGTTTCTTTCCATCCAGAACTAACTGATGATTATCGTATCACTAAGTATTTTATTGAACATATGATTAAACATTAATCATTTTGTAATATTTGATTTTCAAATTACTTTCTATCAAATTTAACAATTTATTTTGAAAGAAGTTTTATAAATTGTAGATTATTTTACTCTACGTATGCGATAACGATTGATTGTTCTAATTATTTGTCAAAATTCTAATATTTAAATCATTTAAAACATACTAAGATTAGCTATGAAGAAATCTATGACGATAGATTTTTTCATAGCTATTTTTTATAGTTATAGAGAGGAGTAGACTGTCCAGACTCTTGGATTTTAAATCCGTATAAAAAACAAGTCAGCTTTACTCTCGCCTTTTGAAATTCGTTTGTAGTATGTTGGGTTCCTGAAACCGTGTATAGGAAAATGAAATGAGAAAGGTTAAGTAAAGTAATGCTTATTTTAATTATAAGTACTTGACTAATCGTAGGAAGAAGTCTGGGACAAACACTTGTCTCAGGCTTTTTCAATACATTGACAGATTGAGTGTCATTGAAGAAGCTCGGAATTTAGAAAAATGTATCTTTACGATTTGAATTAAAATAAAAGCAAGAGAAACAAAACGTTACTCTTGCTTAAATCTACGTATGTTATTAGATGAAGAATCCTGCAATAGCCGCTGATATAAACGAAACAAGTGTTGCACCAAATAATAATTTTATTCCGAAACGAGCAACAACGTCACCTTTTTCATCATTCAATGATTTAATAGCTCCTGAAATAATACCAATTGAACTAAAGTTTGCGAATGATACTAAGAAGACAGAGGTAATTCCTTTAGCATGTTCCGATAATCCAGTCGCTTTACCTAAATCTTGCATTGCTACAAATTCATTAGATAGTAATTTTGTAGCCATTACTGAACCAGATTGAACTGCATCTTGCCATGGTATTCCAGTTAAAAAAGCGAAAGGTGCAAAAATAAATCCAATAAGCGTTTGGAAGTTCCATTTAATAGCACCGCCAGACACAAAGCTTAAGATTCCACTCACCATTCCATTTAATAAAGCAATAATTGCAATATAACCTATTAGCATAGCGCCTACAATAACTGCTACTTTAAATCCATCTAGTATATACTCCCCAAGCATTTCAAAGAAAGATTGTTTTTTTGTTTCGTTCTCATCAATTAATAATTTGTCGTCTTCCTCATTGACTTTATAAGGATTAATGATAGATGCAATGATAAAACCACCAAACAAGTTAAGCACTACTGCAGTCACAACATATTTTGGTTCAATAAGTGTAAAATAAGCGCCTATAATTGATGCTGATACTGTTGACATCGCTGAAGCAGTTAATGTATATAAGCGTTGTTTAGGTATGTAAGGTAATTGTTTTTTTAATGAGATAAAGACTTCAGATTGTCCTAGAATTGCTGCTGCGACCGCATTGTAAGATTCTAAACGGCCCATTCCATTAATCTTTGAAATTAAAAATCCCAGTAAGTTAATAATTAGTGGCAGTATTCGTGTATATTGTAATATACCTATCAATGCTGAAATAAAAACAATAGGTAACAAAACGCTAAAGAAGAATGGTGGTTGTTTAGGATCAACAAATTTAAAGCCACCAAATACAAAATTGACACCGACCGCTGCTTTAGCTAATAAATAATTAAAACCATCTGAAATACCCCCAATAACTGAAATTCCCAAATTAGTTTTGAGTAATATAAATGCAAATATTAATTGAATTACTAATAGTAATCCAACATATCGCCAGCGAATATTTTTTCTGTCTGAACTAAATAAAACTGCTAGTGCTAAAAAGAAAATGATTCCTAATATCCCAATCACAATATGCATATTTTTTCATTCCTTTAAATTTTTTCTATTTTCTATCATACAACAAAATGAACACGCTAACATCATTAATTTGAAATTTTAAAATCAAATTGGTTGAAAAAGGTCAAAGATGGTCATATAATATAGTCAAAGAAGGTCAAAAAAGAGGTGATATCTATGCACAATATGTCTGACATCATAGAACAATACATTAAGCGGTTATTTGAAGAAGCAGATGAAGATGTTGTAGAAATACAACGCGCTCATATTGCTCAACGTTTCGATTGTGTTCCTTCTCAACTTAACTATGTTATTAAGACACGTTTCACCAATGAACATGGTTATGAAATTGAAAGTAAACGTGGTGGCGGTGGCTACATTCGAATCACTAAAATTGAAAATAAAGATGCAACAGGTTATATTAATCACTTACTACAATTAATAGGTCCATCTATTTCTCAACAACAAGGGTATTATGTCATAGATGGTTTGTTAGATAAAGGTTTGATTAATGAAAGAGAAGCTAAAATGATACAGACCATTATCGATAGAGAAACTTTAAAAATGGATGTTGTTGCACGCGATATTATAAGAGCTAATATCTTAAAACGATTACTACCAGTTATTAATTATTACTAGGTTAGGTGAGGTGTTTAAAATTGCTTTGTGAAAATTGCCATTTTAATGAAGCGGAAGTTAAACTTACTGTTAAAGGTATAGATAGTACGCATGAAAAATGGGTATGTTCAGTATGTGCCCAAGGAGAAAATCCCTGGTTACATTCTAACGATGATAATACGTATCATACACACCAAGACGATATAGAAGAAGCATTTGTGGTGAAACAGATACTTCAACACCTTGCTGCAAAACATGGTATTAATTTTCATGAGATGGCATTTAAAGAAGAAAAAAGATGCCCAACATGTCAGATGACACTTAAGGATATTGCACATGTTGGTAAGTTTGGGTGTGCTGACTGTTATGCTACGTTTAAAGAAGACATCATTGATATAGTTCAACGTGTTCAAGGTGGTCAATTTGAGCATGTAGGAAAAACACCACAATCATCGTATAAGAAACTTGCAATAAAAAAGCAAATTGAAGAAAAATCAAAATATCTAAATAAATTGATAAATGATCAAGAGTTTGAAGAGGCAGCGATTGTTCGTGATGAAATTAAAGCTTTAAAAAGTGAAAGCGAGGTGTCTCATGATGAGTAATATCCATACTAATATTAGTGAGTGGATGAAGATGTCTGAGGAGACACCTGTTATTATTTCTTCTAGAATTCGATTAGCTAGAAATCTTGAAAATCATGTCCATCCACTTATGTTCCCTTCAGAGCAAGAAGGATATCGAGTGATTAATGAAGTTCAAGATGTGCTTCCCAACTTAACTTTAAATCGTTTAGATACGATGGATCAACAAAGTAAAATGAAATTGGTTGCGAAACATCTTGTAAGTCCTGAACTAGTGAAACAACCTGCTTCAGCAGTAATGTTAAATGATGATGAATCGGTAAGTGTCATGATAAACGAAGAAGATCATATACGAATACAGGCTCTAGGAACTGATTTATCGCTAAAGGATTTATATCAACGTGCTTCTAAAATTGATGATGAATTAGATAAAGCGTTAGACATTAGTTATGATGAGCATTTAGGATATTTAACTACCTGTCCTACTAATATTGGTACAGGAATGCGTGCAAGTGTGATGTTACATTTACCTGGACTCTCCATTATGAAAAGAATGAACAGAATTGCACAAACAATTAACCGTTTTGGATTTACAATTCGAGGTATATACGGAGAAGGGTCACAAGTATATGGTCATATTTATCAGGTTTCAAATCAACTTACATTAGGGAAAACAGAAGAAGCCATCATCGATAACTTAACTGAAGTCGTAAATCAAATTATAAATGAAGAAAAGCAAATAAGAGAAAGACTTGATAAACACAATCCTGTAGAGACACTAGATAGAGTTTATCGATCATTAGGTGTACTACAAAACAGTAGAATTATTTCTATGGAAGAAGCCTCATATCGTTTAAGCGAAGTGAAACTAGGTATTGATTTGAATTATATTTTGCTTGAAAATTTTAAATTTAATGAATTAATGGTAGCAATACAGTCGCCATTTTTAATAGATGACGAAGATAATAGAACAGTAAATGAAAAAAGAGCTGATTTATTAAGAGAGCATATAAAATAGGAGGTATTTATACATGTTATTTGGTAGATTGACAGAGCGTGCACAACGTGTGTTGGCACATGCACAAGAAGAAGCAATTCGTTTGAACCATTCTAATATTGGAACAGAACATCTTTTGCTTGGTTTAATGAAAGAGCCAGAAGGTATAGCTGCAAAGGTATTAGAAAGTTTTAATATTACTGAAGATAAAGTCATCGAAGAAGTTGAAAAACTTATCGGTCACGGTCAAGAGCAAATGGGCACACTACATTATACACCGAGAGCAAAAAAAGTAATTGAACTGTCTATGGATGAAGCTCGAAAGCTACATCATAACTTTGTAGGAACAGAGCATATTCTATTAGGTTTAATTAGAGAAAATGAAGGTGTTGCAGCACGTGTGTTTGCAAACCTAGATTTAAATATTACTAAAGCACGTGCCCAAGTTGTAAAAGCTTTAGGAAGTCCAGAAATGAGTAATAAAAATGCGCAAGCTAATAAGTCTAATAACACGCCTACATTAGATGGATTAGCTAGAGATTTAACTGTTATTGCTAAAGATGGAACGTTAGATCCAGTTGTAGGACGAGATAAAGAGATTACTCGTGTAATTGAAGTTTTAAGTCGTCGTACTAAAAATAATCCTGTGCTAATTGGTGAACCCGGTGTTGGTAAAACAGCAATTGCTGAGGGACTTGCGCAAGCAATTGTTAAAAATGAAGTACCAGAAACTTTAAAAGACAAACGTGTAATGTCATTAGATATGGGTACAGTCGTAGCTGGCACTAAATATCGTGGTGAATTTGAAGAAAGATTGAAAAAAGTAATGGAGGAAATTCATCAAGCTGGTAATGTTATTCTATTTATCGATGAACTTCATACTTTAGTTGGTGCTGGTGGCGCAGAAGGAGCAATTGATGCATCTAATATTTTAAAACCTGCTTTAGCTCGCGGAGAATTGCAATGTATAGGTGCCACAACATTAGATGAATATCGTAAAAATATAGAAAAAGACGCTGCACTAGAACGTCGTTTCCAACCAATTCAAGTGGATGAACCTACAGTTGAAGACACGATTGAAATCTTAAAAGGATTACGTGACCGTTATGAGGCTCATCACAGAATTAATATTTCAGATGAAGCTTTAGAAGCGGCTGCTAAATTGAGTGATCGCTATGTTTCAGATCGTTTCTTGCCCGATAAAGCCATTGACTTAATTGATGAGGCAAGTTCAAAAGTTAGACTTAAAAGTCATACAACTCCAAGTAATTTAAAAGAGATTGAACAAGAAATTGATAAAGTAAAAAATGAAAAAGATGCTGCAGTTCATGCCCAAGAATTTGAAAATGCCGCTAATTTAAGAGATAAGCAATCTAAACTTGAAAAGCAATATGAAGATGCTAAAAATGAATGGAAAAATGCACAAGGTGGTTTAGATACTGCCTTATCTGAAGAAAATATCGCTGAAGTAATAGCTGGTTGGACGGGTATTCCTCTAACTAAAATTAATGAAACTGAATCAGATCGTTTATTGAATCTTGAAGATACACTTCATAAACGTGTCATTGGACAAAACGATGCTGTCAATTCAATTAGTAAAGCTGTTCGAAGAGCTCGTGCTGGTCTTAAAGATCCAAAACGTCCAATCGGTAGTTTTATTTTCTTAGGACCTACAGGTGTCGGTAAAACTGAATTAGCACGTGCTTTAGCTGAATCTATGTTTGGTGAAGATGATGCAATGATTCGCGTAGATATGAGTGAATTTATGGAGAAACATGCTGTCAGTCGATTAGTTGGTGCACCTCCAGGATATGTAGGACATGATGACGGCGGTCAATTGACTGAAAAAGTTAGACGTAAACCATACTCTGTCATTTTATTTGATGAAATTGAGAAAGCACATCCTGACGTTTTTAATATTCTTCTACAAGTTTTAGATGATGGTCATTTAACAGATACTAAAGGTCGTACTGTGGACTTCCGTAATACTGTGATTATTATGACTTCTAATGTGGGAGCTCAAGAATTACAAGACCAACGCTTTGCTGGTTTCGGAGGTGCTTCAGAAGGTAGTGACTACGAAACTGTCAGAAAAACAATGATGAAAGAATTAAAAAATTCATTCCGACCAGAATTCTTAAACCGTGTTGATGACATTATTGTCTTCCATAAACTTACAAAAGATGAATTAAAAGAAATTGTTACAATGATGGTAAATAAACTTACACACCGTCTTTCAGAGCAAAATATTAATATTGTTGTTACTGATAAAGCGAAAGAAAAAATTGCAGAAGAAGGATATGATCCTGAATATGGTGCTAGACCACTCATTAGAGCAATTCAAAAAACGGTTGAAGATAATTTAAGTGAATTGATTTTAGATGGAAATAAAATTGAAGGTAAAGAAGTAACAATTGATCATGATGGTAAAGAATTTAAGTATGATATTCATGAAAGTACAACCAAAAAAGAAACAACAGAATCATAATTAAATTTTTATAACTTTAATTTCACATATTGAATTACTACAATTATAACGTTAAATATTAAATTAAAAAGAGTGAGATAGAAAGCTTAAGTAATTCGCTGTCTCACTTGGCAATGAGGACTAGAGTTGAAAATTGAGATTAGACTAAGTAAAACTCGGTTGTCAATTGCCAATAAATAAAATGCCTGGGACAATCGTTGTCTCAGGCATTTTATTTACTAAGATAAGTAACACTTGAATGAGGGAAATCAATTTGAAATTTTTAATGACATACTTAACAATATTTGTTAATCATAATATTTTAGTTCATTACTAAATAATTAATCGCTTTTAATCATTGGTTCACGTATTAAATGAAAACAGTATTATGAGATTTTTCATAGGTTATTGTTTTAATTCTTATTAATTATCGATGACATGATTATCTTTATAATATTTTTTTATAAAATTAATAGACCACTAAATCAAAGGTTCCTAGTTTTTATTTAAAAATTCACTTATATTTTTGCTGAATCATCATTAAGGTAATTGCCAGAATGTATAAACAGATAAGCATATGATAAATGTTATAGGTTCATTATAGAAATATTATGAAAGGGTTATAGACTTATAAGTGTTATCAACATCATTATTTATTTTTAATTTGTCAGATTCAACTTGTCAGTTTAAAATAGATTTGTTCATATTAAATCGGAGGTGTCTCAATGGCCAAGAAAAAAGTAATATTCGAATGTATGGCATGTGGCTATCAATCTCCTAAGTGGATGGGTAAGTGCCCTAACTGCGGCGCGTGGAATCAAATGGAAGAAATAGTAGAAAAGGTTGCTCATCCTAAACATGGTGTAAAAACAAAAGAAACAGCAGGTAAGGTACAAAAGTTAAATAGTGTTAAGCATGAAGCTACCCCTAGACTACTTACAGAATCAAAGGAATTTAACCGCGTTTTAGGTGGAGGTATTGTAAGTGGTTCATTAGTACTAATAGGTGGAGACCCAGGTATTGGTAAGTCGACTTTATTGCTACAAATTTGTGCTGCGCTGTCACAAAATAAGAATGTTTTATATATTACTGGTGAGGAATCTATTAATCAAACTAAGTTGCGCGCTGATCGTTTGGAAGAAGATTCTAGTCATCTTAATGTTTTAGCCGAAACTGATTTAGAAGTGATACATCAAACTGTAAAAGAAGAGAGACCTGACTTACTTGTTGTTGATTCGATTCAAACAATCTATCATCCGGAAATTAGTTCTGCACCTGGATCGGTATCACAAGTAAGAGAGAGTACGCAGAGTTTAATGAACATTGCTAAACAGATGAATATTGCCACATTTATTGTGGGACACGTAACAAAAGAAGGACAAATCGCCGGACCAAGATTATTGGAACATATGGTTGATACAGTTCTTTATTTTGAAGGAGACGAGCATCACGCTTATCGTATCCTTAGAGCAGTAAAAAATAGATTCGGTTCTACAAATGAGATGGGGATTTTCGAAATGAAGCAAAGTGGATTAAAAGGTGTACTTAATCCTTCTGAAATGTTTTTAGAGGAACGTTCTACAAATGTTCCGGGCTCTACAATCGTCCCCACTATGGAAGGAACAAGACCACTACTCATTGAAGTCCAAGCGCTTGTTACACCAACTACATTTAATAATCCTAGACGAATGGCTACAGGTATAGATCATAATCGATTAAGTTTACTTATGGCGGTTCTAGAAAAAAAGGAAAACTATTTACTCCAACAACAAGATGCCTATATTAAAGTAGCAGGTGGCGTCAAATTAACAGAACCTGCTGTTGATTTAAGTATTATTGTTGCGACAGCATCAAGTTTTAAAGATCAAGCTGTTGATGGATTAGATTGTTTTGTGGGTGAAGTTGGATTAACAGGTGAAGTACGCAGAGTATCTCGCATAGAGCAACGTGTTCAAGAAGCGGCCAAACTAGGGTTTAAAAGAGCTATTATTCCACAGACAAATATTGGAGGTTGGACATTCCCAGAAGGCATCCAAGTCGTTGGTGTTTCATCAGTACATGAAGCTTTAAAATATGCATTACATTCAAAACCGAGGTAAGCCGTATTATTAAGCCATACTAGGATATAACATCAATGGAAGGAGGATATAAGTTGAATATAACAAAAGCAATTGTTGTAGCAATCTATATCATTGTTGGTGCAGCTCTTGGTGTTATAATTATACCCGAAGTTGTTAAAGATCTTGGCATTCATCATCATGCGGTTATCACTAATTATTATGTAGATAGTTTCATAGGTATTATTATATTTTTTATTATATTTGGATTATTCATTAATAAAGTAACATATGCTTTTAAACAATTTGAACAATTAATCATGAGACGCAGTGCGGTAGAAATATTATTTGCTACAATTGGTTTAATTATTGGTTTATTTATTTCAGTGATGGTTTCTTTTATCTTAGAAATGATAGGTAATTCCATATTAAATCACTTTGTACCTATGATTATCACTATTATTTTATGTTATTTAGGCTTTCAATTTGGTCTGAAAAAAAGAGATGAAATGCTTATGTTTTTACCAGAGAATATGGCACGTTCGATGTCTAATAATACACGAAGAGCGACACCTAAGATTGTAGATACAAGTGCAATTATCGATGGAAGGATATTAGATATTATACGTTGCGGATTTATCGATGGTGATATATTAATACCACAAGGCGTTATAAATGAATTACAAGTTATAGCGGATGCTAAAGATAGCGTGAAACGTGAAAAAGGTCAAAGAGGATTAGATATTTTGAATCAACTTTATGATTTAGATTACCCTACACGCGTTATACATCCAACTCAATCCCATAGTGATATAGATACATTATTAATTAAATTAGCACAACAGTATCACGCACATGTGATTACGACTGATTTTAATTTAAATAAAGTATGTCATGTTCAAGGAATTACTGCACTCAACGTTAATGATTTATCGGAAGCAATCAAACCTAATGTACATCAAGGCGACCAGTTAAGTATTTTATTAACGAAGATAGGTAAAGAGCCAGGACAAGGCGTAGGATATTTAGATGATGGTACAATGGTGGTTGTTGATAACGCGAAGAGTTACATTGGTCAACAGGTTGATTTAGAGGTCTTAAGTTTGTTACAAACATCATCAGGAAGAATTGTTTTTGCGAAATTTGTTGACTGAAAATTTAATAGATTATCTTTGTTAGAATAAGGGTTTCATGTGAAACGTACCTTACGAATTTAGGTGCTATATTTAATTGAAATATTTCAAATTGGTTTTATTTAACAGGTTATACATATTAAACATGTGACTTATCAAAGAGGCCTTTAAGTGCTACAATATTATTGAAATGTTAGGTGGATTAGAATATTCAATATTTAATCAAGTTATTCATCAAGGTATACTTTAGCGTATCCTTATCGTTTGAATAACTTTTTTAAAATTAAACGACTTACAATAAACTACTGCATTTATTTGCATATTTTGTTAGTGGTCATAGTTATCATTTTATTGATGTATAATTTGCAAAGTATTTTAATTAATATTTGGCTATTTATTATCCACACAATTAATAGTAGGAGTGAAAATAATGAGTGAACGTATCAGAGTAAGATATGCGCCAAGTCCAACAGGATATTTGCATATTGGTAATGCAAGAACAGCATTATTCAATTATTTATTTGCTAAACATTATAATGGTGATTTTGTTGTTCGCATCGAAGATACAGATAGTAAACGTAATTTAAAAGATGGTGAATCTTCACAATTCGATAATCTAAAATGGTTAGGTTTGGATTGGGATGAATCCGTCGATAAAGATAAAGGTTTTGGACCTTATCGTCAATCTGAACGTGCAGAAATCTATAATCCACTAATTCAACAGCTATTAGAGGAAGACAAAGCATATAAATGTTATATGACTGAAGAAGAGTTAGAAGCAGAGCGTGAAGCTCAAATTGCCCGTGGAGAGATGCCAAGATATGGTGGACAACATGCGCACTTAACAGAAGAACAGCGTCAACAGTACGAAGCGGAAGGGCGTAAACCATCAATTCGTTTCCGTGTGCCTAAAGATCAAACATATACGTTCAATGACATGGTTAAAGGAGAAATTTCCTTTGAATCTGACAATATCGGAGACTGGGTAATTGTAAAAAAAGATGGTGTTCCGACTTATAATTTTGCAGTTGCCGTAGATGATCATTATATGCAAATATCAGATGTTATACGTGGTGATGACCATGTTTCGAATACACCTAAGCAGTTAATGATATATGAAGCATTTGGATGGGAAGCACCTCGTTTTGGTCATATGTCACTCATTGTTAATGAAGAGCGTAAAAAGTTAAGCAAGCGGGATGGTCAAATCCTACAATTTATCGAGCAATATCGTGATTTAGGATATCTTCCAGAAGCATTATTTAACTTTATTACATTATTAGGTTGGTCACCTGAAGGTGAAGAGGAAATCTTTTCTAAAGAAGAATTTATAAAGATTTTTGATGAAAAACGCTTGTCTAAGTCTCCAGCTATGTTCGATAGACAAAAACTTGCTTGGGTTAACAACCAGTATATGAAAACAAAAGATACAGAAACAGTATTTGAACTTGCATTACCTCATTTAATCAAGGCTAATCTTATACCTGAAAACCCATCAGAAAAGGATAGAGAATGGGGACGTAAATTAATAGCGTTGTATCAAAAAGAAATGAGTTACGCTGGTGAAATTGTTCCATTATCAGAAATGTTCTTCCATGAAATGCCGGAACTAGGAAAAGATGAACAAGAGGTATTACAAGGAGAACAAGTGCCAGAACTAATGAACCATTTATATGGTAAATTAGAATCTTTAGAATCATTTGAGGCAACTGAAATTAAAAAAATGATTAAAGAAGTTCAAAAAGAAACTGGTATTAAAGGTAAACAATTATTTATGCCTATTCGTGTTGCTGTTACTGGACAAATGCATGGTCCTGAATTACCTAACACAATTGAAGTATTAGGCAAAGATAAAGTATTGTCACGCTTAAAAAAACTTGTTTAAATAAATAGGATTAGTTATTTATTTAATAAATATTAAGTCATAAAGTGTTTACGACTTGAAATTTTACAAGTGACAACATATGATTATAAATATAAAATGATTCAAAGGATTAGTAGTTAAATGTTTATGTGTCAGAGAGTGTGCGGGAGCTGTGAGCACATCATAAATATTAATGAATGCACCTTTGTTAATAAAAATAAATAATTGAGATGAGAATAGTAATAAATCAAATATGAGTATTGCTATTAAATGAAGAGTGGAACCGTGCGAGAGCGCCTCTAGCAACAAATGTTAGAGGTGCTCTTTTCATATTTTTAAACTATGCTATCAGTGATATTCCGTGTAGTGATTTAAACGTGTTGAAATTAATTTGATTAGACTAAGGGGGAGACGTTCGTGTTAAAAAGAATGAGAGACGATATAAAGATGGTGTTTGAACAGGATCCTGCAGCGCGCTCGACTTTAGAAGTAATAACTACTTACGCTGGATTACATGCAGTTTGGAGTCACTTAATTGCCCATAAATTATATAAAAATAGACGTTATGTAGCAGCCAGAATGATTTCTCAATTATCACGTTTTTTCACCGGAATCGAAATACATCCAGGTGCAAAAATTGGTAAGCGTTTATTTATCGACCATGGCATGGGTGTAGTTATTGGAGAAACATGTACAATTGGTGATAATGTCACTATTTATCAAGGAGTTACTTTAGGTGGTACAGGTAAAGAAAAAGGAAAGCGCCATCCTGATATTGGTGATAATGTGTTGATAGCAGCTGGATCTAAGATATTAGGTAATATAAAAATTGAATCAAATGTGAATATTGGAGCTAATTCTGTAGTATTACAGTCAGTTCCTAGTTATACAACTGTAGTAGGTATACCAGGTCACATTGTTAAACAAGAAGGTAGACGTATTGGTAAAACATTTGATCACCGTAACTTACCTGATCCACTTTTTGAACAAATTAAACACTTAGAAAGACAGCTTGAAAAAGCTAAGAATGGAGAGATTCAAGATGATTACATTATATAATACCTTAACACGTCGGAAAGAGACGTTTGAGCCCATTGAACCAGGTAAGGTCAAAATGTATGTATGTGGGCCGACAGTTTACAATTATATTCATATTGGAAATGCACGACCAGCTATTAATTATGATGTAGTCAGAAGATATTTCGAATATAAGGGATATGAGGTCATTTATGTTTCTAATTTCACAGACGTTGATGATAAACTCATTAATCGCTCTAAAGAACTCAATGAAAGTGTTCCTGAAATTGCTGAAAAGTATATTAAAGCTTTTTATGAGGACGTTGGTGCTTTGAATGTGAAAAAGGCTACATCTAATCCGCGTGTGATGCACCATATGGGTGAAATTATTGATTTTATCAAGGAATTAGTAGATGAAGGTTATGCATATGAAAGTGACGGTGATGTCTATTTTAGAACACGTCAATTTGATGGATATGGTAAGTTAAGTCATCAATCATTAGATGATTTGAAAGTTGGCGCTCGTATTGAAGCTGGAGAACAAAAAGAAGATGCGTTAGATTTTACTTTATGGAAGAAAGCTAAGCCAGGGGAAATTAGTTGGAATAGTCCGTTTGGTAAAGGTAGACCAGGTTGGCACATTGAATGTTCGGTAATGGCTTATCATGAACTAGGACCTACAATAGATATTCACGCAGGTGGTTCAGATTTACAATTTCCGCATCATGAAAATGAAATTGCTCAATCAGAGGCTCATAATCATGCTCCTTTCGCAAATTATTGGATGCATAATGGTTTTATTAATATTGATAATGAGAAAATGAGTAAGTCTCTAGGAAATTTCATTTTAGTTCACGATATCATTAAAGAAGTCGATCCAGACGTATTACGATTCTTTATGATTAGTGTGCATTATCGTAGCCCAATAAACTACAATTTAGAATTAGTAGGTGCGGCGCGAAGTGGTCTTGAACGTATACGTAATAGCTACAAGTTAATTGAGGAAAGAGAAGAAATTGCTACAGATTTGGAAGAACAATCAGAATATATACAACAAATAGATAAAATACTAAATCAATTTGAAACAGTAATGGATGATGACTTTAATACTGCTAATGCAGTAACTGCATGGTATGACTTAGCTAAACTTGCAAATAAATATGTATTAGAAAACACAACTTCAACAAAAGTTTTAAATAGATTTAAAGAAGTGTATAGCATTTTTAGTGACGTTCTTGGTGTACCACTTAAGAGTAAAGAAACAGAAGAGTTACTAGATGAAGACATTGAACAATTGATTGAGGAGCGTAATGAAGCACGTAAAAATAAAGATTTCGCACGAGCAGATGAAATTAGAGATATGTTAAAAACACGTCATATCATTTTAGAAGATACCCCACAAGGTGTAAGATTTAAACGTGGCTAAACATATGAATGTAAAACTTCTTAATCCTTTAACATTGGCATATATGGGTGATGCAGTACTTGATCAACATGTGCGTGAATATATCGTGCTAAAATTACAAAGTAAACCTCATCGTTTGCACCAAGTATCGAAAAGTTACGTTTCAGCGAAAAGTCAAGCTGAGACTTTAGAGTATTTGTTAGAGATTGACTGGTTTACAGAGGAAGAGCTAAGTGTTTTAAAACGAGGACGTAACGCTAAAAGTTATACAAAAGCTAAAAATACTGACATTCAAACTTATCGTAAAAGCTCAGCGTTAGAAGCTGTTATCGGATTTTTATATTTAGACCATCAATCAGAACGCTTAGAAAACTTATTAGAAACAATTGTTAGGATAGTGGATGAAAGGTAGTGTGAATGTGGAAGATATAGTGATAGTAGGTAGACACGCAGTTAAAGAAGCGATTATATCAGGTCACGCCATAAATAAGATTTTGATTCAAGATGGTATAAAAAAGCAACAAATTAACGACATTTTAAAAAATGCAAAATCACAAAAATTAATTGTACAAACGGTACCAAAATCTAAATTAGATTTTTTAGCAAATGCACCTCACCAGGGTGTGGCTGCTTTAGTAGCCCCATATGAATATGCAAACTTCGATGAATTTTTACAAAAACAAAAGAAAAAAGACCGTTATTCAACTGTTATCATTTTAGATGGTTTAGAAGATCCGCATAATCTTGGCTCTATATTAAGAACAGCAGATGCTTCTGGTGTTGATGCGGTTATTATACCTAAAAGACGATCAGTTGCGTTAACACAGACCGTTGCCAAAGCTTCTACAGGAGCGATTCAGCATGTTCCGGTCATAAGAGTTACTAATCTTTCGAAAACTATCGATGAATTAAAAGACAGCGGCTTTTGGATTGCGGGTACAGAAGCTAGTAATGCAACGGATTATAGAGATTTACAAGCAGATATGTCACTAGGTATTGTTATAGGTAGTGAGGGGCAAGGTATGAGTCGTTTAGTGAGTGATAAGTGTGATTTTCATATTAAGATTCCAATGGTTGGACATGTCAATAGCTTGAACGCTTCTGTGGCTGCAAGTTTAATGATGTATGAAGTATATCGTAAACGTCATCAGTTAGAGGAAAATTCATGAAGAAAAGATACTTAATTATAGATGGCTACAATATGATTGGCCAATCCTCAACACTTAGCACTGTTGCTAAAGAGAATTTAGAAGAAGCTAGAGAGCAATTATTAGACACAATTGCCAACTACAATGCATTAATAGCAGATGAAATTGTCTGTGTATTTGATGCCTATGAACAGTCAGGGATAAAAAGGGAATACTTCTATCATGGCGTCAAAACAATCTTTACTAAAGAAAAAGAAACTGCAGATAGTTTTATAGAACGCTACGTGTATGAACTATATAATAAACACACGACACACATTACCGTTGTAACAAGTGATATGAGTGAACAACATGCTATTTTTGGTTCAGGTGCATATCGTATTTCTTCAAGAGAAATGTGGCGTGAATTAAAAGAAAATGAGGTTGTTGTTAACAAGTCACTTGATGATTTTAGCGAAAAGAAACCAAGAATTAGAATTCCGTTATCTAATGAGATACTTGAAGAATTTGAAAAGATTAGACGTGGCAATCAGAAAAAAGACTAATTTTGCTCTGTTGTGATTTTAGATAGATTTCATATAAACTAATTTCAACTTACTCGAAAGGTTAGATATATGAATCTGAATAAACAGCAACAAGAATATACAGCAATGTGTCTATCGCAAACAGAAAATAAATGTTCTGAAGAACTATTTGAGTCTTTAATAGAAGAACTAAAGCCACTGATTTACAAAAAAATAAGGTATATCTCCCATAATAAGTATGACATTGAGGATATGTATCAAGAGATTGTTATTAAATTCTACCGTGCCTTGCATAAATTCGACCATCAACAAGGTGTACCAATAGAACATTATATTTACTTCTTAATTCGTTCGGTTAAATATGACTATCTTAGAAAAGTAAGAGCGAATTATAAACGTCAACCGCTACTTGTTAATGAATGTATTGTTGAATATAATGCTACTTTGGCATTAAACGATATAGAAAGATCGATAATTAGAAAAGAATTAACATTAGCTTTTAAAAGAAGCGAAGACAAACTCAGTCGAATGGAAAGACGTATTATTCGATTACTACTTAATGATTACAAGCCAAAAGAGATTGCCATGGTTTTAAATTTAGAATCCAAAGTTGTTTATAATGCGATTCAACGTAGTAAATGGAAACTTAAAAGAAGTTTTAAATAAGAAAATAATATGTAAAGAGTATACTGTATAGTGAGGAAATTATAGCGTGGCGTATAAGTTTGACATTTAATACAATACTTATGTATAGTATATTGGTATTATAATGAGTAAAGGTGAATAATTGTGAAGAAAGTACCTTTGAATTGTGAGAATTGTGGCAATCGGAATTACAATGTTCCTAAAAAAGAAGGCTCAGCAACGAGACTTACTTTAAAAAAATACTGTCCAAGATGTAACGCGCATACAGTTCATAAAGAATCAAAATAAGATGATATCAATTAATTGAATATGACTTTCATTAGAAAGTCATAGAGTGTGGAGGTCTTATGATGGCTAAAAAAGAAAGTTTCTTTAAAGGTGTTAAGTCAGAAATGGAAAAGACGAGTTGGCCAACTAAGGAAGAATTATTTAAATATACAATAATAGTTGTATCTACAGTGATATTCTTCTTAGTCTTTTTCTATGCCTTAGACATAGGAATTAATGCATTAAAACAATTATTTTTAGGTTAGGAGTGAAGACATGTCTGAAGAAGTAGGCGCTAAGCGTTGGTATGCTGTACATACCTATTCTGGATATGAAAATAAAGTTAAAAAGAATTTAGAAAAAAGAGTAGAATCTATGAATATGACTGAACAAATTTTCAGAGTTGTCATACCAGAAGAGGAAGAAACTCAAGTTAAGGACGGGAAAGCTAAAAAGCTTGTGAAGAAAACATTTCCTGGATATGTGTTAGTTGAGTTAATCATGACAGATGAGTCGTGGTATGTAGTTAGAAATACTCCTGGAGTTACAGGATTTGTCGGATCTGCAGGTGCAGGCTCAAAACCTAACCCACTACTTCCTGAAGAAGTACGCTTCATTCTTAAGCAAATGGGTCTTAAAGAGAAAACAATAGATGTTGAACTCGATGTTGGAGAACAAGTTCGTATCCAATCAGGTCCTTTTGCTAATCAAGTTGGAGAAGTACAAGAGATTGAAGCGGATAAATTCAAGCTTACTGTACTTGTGGATATGTTTGGTCGTGAAACACCTGTAGAAGTTGAATTTGACCAAATTGAAAAATTATAAAACCATTTTGTTTAAATTTATTCAAAACACATTTGAATAGATTAAAAAAGATATTCATTAAAAGAAAATAGAATTGTAGGTTAGAAAAGTATATTCCTTTATTTATAAGTGATGGATGTACATTAACAAACGATATGAATGTATAAAATAAAACAAATAATAATAGCGTAGTTAGTAAAGATGAAATTTTACTATTGATTTTTTATCAATATGAGTGTTAAAATAATGTGGTCGCGCTTTTATAGCGCTCATTTCGTCACGAAATGTTTAAGAGTGGGAGGGCAAAACTAAGCCCTGTGACCACATCACGATATCAAGGAGGTGCACATCGTGGCTAAAAAAGTAGAAAAAGTAGTTAAATTGCAAATTCCTGCAGGTAAAGCGAATCCAGCACCACCAGTTGGTCCAGCATTAGGTCAAGCAGGTGTGAACATTATGGGATTCTGTAAAGAATTCAATGCTCGTACGCAAGAACAAGCAGGTTTAATCATTCCGGTAGAAATCAGTGTTTATGAAGACCGTTCATTTACATTCATTACAAAAACTCCGCCGGCTCCAGTACTACTTAAAAAAGCAGCTGGTGTTGAAAAAGGTTCTGGGGAACCTAATAAAACTAAAGTTGCAACAGTAACTAAAGATCAAGTACGCGAAATTGCTCAAACAAAAATGCAAGACTTAAATGCTGCAGACGAAGAAGCGGCAATGCGTATTATTGAAGGTACTGCACGTAGCATGGGTATCACTGTACAATAATAAAGCGAAACTTTTTAAATTAATTTGAAATAAACTTAATTTAGACGATAAAAAGCAGGTAACAGATAGGTATACAATGAATATTGTCTATTGGTTTGCTAACATTGCAAAGTAGTGATGTTAACGTTCATCTCTGTTATCTGCTCTTAACTTGCAAGGCGCAAGTGAATGTGGGAGGAAATTCCGCTAAAACCACTAAAGGAGGAACTATAAATGGCTAAAAAAGGTAAAAAGTATCAAGAAGCAGCTAGTAAAGTTGACCGCACTCAATACTATAGTGTTGAAGAAGCAATCAAATTAGCTAAAGAAACTAGCGTTGCTAATTTCGATGCTTCTGTTGAAGTTGCATTCCGTTTAGGAATTGATACACGTAAAAATGACCAACAAATCCGTGGTGCAGTAGTATTACCACACGGTACTGGTAAATCACAACGTGTACTCGTTTTCGCTAAAGGCGATAAAATCACTGAAGCTGAAGAAGCAGGTGCAGATTATGTAGGTGAAGCAGATTACGTACAAAAAATCCAACAAGGTTGGTTTGATTTCGACGTAGTTGTAGCTACACCTGACATGATGGGTGAAGTTGGTAAACTTGGTCGAGTATTAGGACCTAAAGGTTTAATGCCTAACCCTAAAACTGGCACTGTAACAATGGATGTTAAAAAAGCAGTTGAAGAAATCAAAGCTGGTAAGGTAGAATATCGTGCTGAAAAAGCAGGTATTGTACATGCGTCAATTGGTAAAGTGTCATTCGATGAAGAAAAATTAGTTGATAACTTCAGAACTTTACAAGATGTATTAGCGAAAGCTAAACCAGCTTCTGCTAAGGGTACTTACTTCAAATCTGTTGCTGTTACAACAACAATGGGTCCTGGAGTGAAAGTCGATACTTCATCTTTCAAACTATAAATTTTAAATAGAAAACAAATTACAGGCTAACTATCAATTTTAGTCTGTAATTTTTTGTTGACTTTTTATACTAAAGCAGTTATATTAATACTTGTGATTATTTTACCTAAGACAGTAGGAGTTATTAATAACTTAAAACAATATCCTACCGAGGCTAAAATTGACTTGAACGTGATGATTAATGATCTTTCAAGCACTTTTTGCCGTGGGTAGAAAGTGCTTTTTTTATTGTGATTAAAAAAAGCACCCAATAAATTTAAATGGAGGTGTCTGAATGTCTGCTATCATTGAAGCAAAAAAACAACAAGTCGATACTATCGCTGAACAACTTAAAAATTCAGTTTCAACAGTTATCGTTGACTACCGTGGTTTAACTGTAGCAGAAGTTACTGAATTACGTTCACAATTACGTGAAGCTGGTGTTGAGTATAAAGTATACAAAAACACTATGGTTCGTCGTGCTGCTGAACAAGCAGGTATCGAAGGCTTGGATGAATTCTTAACAGGTCCTACAGCAATCGCAACTTCTACTGAAGATGTTGTTGCACCAGCAAAAGTTATTGCGGGATTTGCAAAAGAACATGAAGCTTTAGAAGTTAAAACAGGCGTTATGGAAGGTAACGTTATCTCTGCTGAAGAAGTTAAAACAGTTGGTTCATTACCTTCACACGATGGTCTTGTATCTATGCTTTTATCTGTATTACAAGCACCTGTACGCAACTTCGCTTATGCAGTTAAAGCTGTTGGAGAACAAAAAGAAGAAAGCGCTGAATAATTGCGCATAAAAATTAAATTAATGGAGGAAATATAAAATGGCTAATCAAGAACAAATCATTGAAGCAATTAAAGAAATGTCAGTATTAGAATTAAACGATTTAGTAAAAGCAATTGAAGAAGAATTTGGTGTAACTGCAGCAGCTCCAGTAGCAGCAGCAGGTGCAGCTGGTGGCGGAGATGCTGCAGCTGAAAAAACTGAATTTGATGTTGAATTAACTTCAGCTGGATCTTCAAAAATTAAAGTTGTTAAAGCAGTTAAAGAAGCAACTGGCTTAGGATTAAAAGATGCTAAAGAATTAGTAGACGGAGCTCCTAAAGTAATTAAAGAAGCTATGCCTAAAGAAGATGCTGAAAAACTTAAAGAACAATTAGAAGAAGTTGGAGCTAGCGTAGAATTAAAATAGTTTCTACTTTCTAATTAAATAGTTAGGTTGAAAATGTATGTTTAACCTATTTAATATAGATTTCAATGCAAATGCAACCTGAATTCTTTGAGAAGTTAAAACCCCGTTATTCTAATAACGGGGTTTTTCAATTAATTAATACAAGCATACTAAATGCTTTTGGATTGAATGATAAAAATAGAGGTGAAGAAATGAGTCATTATTACGATGAGCAACCTGATGTTAAAAGTAACCCAAAAAGAATTAGTTATCAAATAAAAAATGTGCAACTAGAACTTACTACTGACGCTGGAGTGTTTTCAAAAGATAGTGTGGATTTTGGATCAGACTTACTAATTAAAACATTTTTAAAAGAACATCCTCCAGGTCCAAGTAAAACCATTGCGGATGTAGGATGTGGATATGGTCCTATCGGTTTAGCAATAGGAAAAGCATCTCCACACCATCAGATTACAATGTTGGATATTAACAATAGAGCCTTGGCGTTGGCAGAAATGAATAAGACGAAAAATCAAGTGGATAATGTAACGATTATGGAAAGTAATTGTTTATCTACTGTCAATCATCAGTGCTTTGATTACATTTTAACTAATCCCCCTATTAGAGCTGGTAAGGACATTGTTCATCGAATCTTTGAACAAGCGTTTGACAGACTCAAGACTACAGGTGAACTTTATGTCGTCATTCAAAAAAAGCAAGGTATGCCTTCAGCTAAAAAGAAAATAGAAGAACTATTTGGCAATGTAGAAATTATAGCTAAGAGTAAAGGATATTATATTTTGAAAAGTATAAAAGGTTGATTTCGAAATGGTATTCTGATATAGTTATAAAATGTAAAAATTTATGTTCAATAAGTGTGTACTTTTACGTAAAATGGATAAATTAATTAAGTGTAAATAGAAATCGAAAATGGTGTCATCATATGTGTTGCCGTTTTCTTTTTGTCTTTTATATTATTTATTATATTCAATTGAAAAGTAAGGGTGAACACACAATTTTTGAGGGGTGAATCTGTTTGGCAGGTCAAGTTGTCCAATATGGAAGACATCGTAAACGTAGAAATTACGCGAGAATTTCAGAAGTATTAGAATTACCAAACTTAATAGAAATTCAAACAAAATCTTATGATTGGTTCCTTAAAGAAGGTTTATTAGAAATGTTCAGAGATATTTCTCCAATTGAAGATTTCACTGGCAACCTATCTTTAGAATTTGTAGATTACAGATTAGGTGAACCTAAATATGATTTAGAAGAATCAAAAAACCGTGACGCTACTTATGCAGCACCTCTTCGTGTGAAAGTGCGTCTTATTATTAAAGAAACTGGTGAAGTTAAAGAACAAGAAGTCTTCATGGGTGATTTTCCACTGATGACAGATACAGGTACGTTCGTAATTAATGGTGCTGAACGTGTTATCGTATCTCAATTAGTTCGCTCACCATCCGTGTATTTTAACGAGAAAATCGATAAAAATGGACGTGAAAACTATGATGCAACAATCATTCCTAACCGTGGTGCTTGGTTAGAGTATGAGACAGATGCTAAAGATGTTGTATATGTTCGTATCGATAGAACACGTAAATTACCATTGACTGTATTACTACGTGCGCTAGGTTTCTCAACTGATCAAGAAATTGTTGACTTATTAGGAGACAGCGAGTATTTACGTAATACATTAGAAAAAGATGGGACAGAAAATACAGAACAAGCTTTATTAGAGATTTATGAACGTTTACGTCCTGGCGAACCACCAACAGTAGAAAATGCTAAAAGTTTATTATATTCTCGTTTCTTCGACCCTAAACGTTATGATTTAGCTAGTGTAGGTCGTTATAAAGCGAACAAAAAATTACACCTAAAACATCGTTTGTTCAATCAAAAATTAGCAGAGCCAATTGTTAACAGTGAAACTGGTGAAATTGTCGTTGACGAAGGAACAGTTTTAGATCGTCGTAAACTTGACGAAATCATGGACGTATTAGAAACAAACGCTAATAGCGAAGTATTTGAACTTGAAGGTAGCGTAATTGACGAACCTGTAGAAATCCAATCTATTAAAGTATATGTGCCTAACGATGAAGAAGGTCGTACGACTACTGTCATTGGTAATGCACTACCTGATTCTGAAGTTAAATGTATTACTCCAGCAGATATTGTTGCCTCAATGAGTTATTTCTTCAACTTATTGAATGGCATTGGTTATACAGATGATATTGATCATTTAGGTAATCGTCGTTTACGTTCTGTCGGTGAGCTATTACAAAATCAATTCCGTATCGGTTTATCAAGAATGGAACGTGTTGTTCGTGAAAGAATGTCAATACAAGATACAGATTCTATTACGCCACAACAACTGATTAATATCAGACCAGTTATTGCATCAATCAAAGAATTCTTTGGTAGTTCACAATTATCTCAATTCATGGACCAAGCTAACCCGTTAGCAGAGTTAACGCACAAACGTCGTTTATCTGCTTTAGGGCCTGGTGGATTAACACGTGAACGTGCTCAAATGGAAGTGCGTGACGTTCACTACTCTCACTATGGGCGTATGTGTCCAATTGAAACACCTGAGGGTCCTAATATTGGTTTAATAAACTCATTGTCAAGTTATGCTAGAGTGAATGAATTTGGTTTTATTGAAACGCCATATCGTAAAGTGGATTTAGATACAAACTCAATCACCGATCAAATAGATTATTTGACAGCTGATGAAGAGGATAGCTACGTTGTTGCACAGGCTAATTCTAGACTTGATGAAAATGGACGTTTCTTAGATGATGAAGTTGTTTGTCGTTTCCGTGGTAATAACACTGTTATGGCTAAAGAGAAAATGGATTACATGGACGTTTCACCAAAACAAGTTGTTTCAGCAGCAACAGCATGTATTCCATTCTTAGAAAATGACGACTCTAACCGTGCGTTAATGGGAGCAAACATGCAACGTCAAGCAGTGCCTTTAATGAATCCTGAAGCTCCATTTGTGGGTACAGGTATGGAACATGTAGCCGCAAGAGACTCTGGTGCTGCAATCACTGCTAAGCATAGAGGGCGCGTTGAACATGTTGAATCTAATGAAATTTTAGTTCGTCGTTTAGTTGAAGAAAATGGAACTGAGCATGAAGGTGAATTAGATCGTTATCCTTTAGCGAAATTCAAGCGTTCAAACTCTGGTACTTGTTATAACCAACGTCCGATTGTATCAATTGGTGATGTTGTTGAATATAATGAGATTTTAGCGGACGGTCCTTCAATGGAATTAGGAGAAATGGCATTAGGACGAAATGTAGTTGTTGGTTTCATGACATGGGACGGTTACAACTATGAGGATGCTGTAATTATGAGTGAACGACTAGTTAAAGATGATGTATATACATCTATTCATATTGAAGAGTATGAGTCAGAAGCTCGTGATACGAAATTAGGACCTGAGGAAATCACACGTGATATTCCAAACGTATCTGAAAGTGCACTTAAGAACTTAGATGATCGTGGTATCGTTTACGTTGGTGCAGAGGTTAAAGACGGTGACATCTTAGTAGGTAAAGTAACGCCTAAAGGTGTAACAGAATTAACAGCTGAAGAGAGATTATTACACGCTATCTTTGGTGAAAAAGCACGTGAGGTTCGTGATACATCATTACGTGTACCTCATGGTGCTGGCGGTATCGTTTTAGATGTTAAAGTCTTTAATCGTGAAGAAGGAGACGATACTTTATCTCCTGGAGTTAACCAATTAGTACGTGTATATATTGTCCAAAAACGTAAAATACATGTTGGTGACAAAATGTGTGGTCGTCACGGTAACAAAGGTGTTATTTCTAAGATTGTTCCAGAAGAAGATATGCCATATTTACCAGATGGTCGACCAATCGACATTATGTTAAACCCATTAGGTGTACCATCACGTATGAACATTGGACAAGTATTAGAATTACATTTAGGTATGGCAGCTAAAAACTTAGGAATCCACGTTGCTTCTCCAGTGTTTGATGGTGCCAACGATGATGACGTTTGGTCAACTATCGAAGAAGCTGGAATGGCGCGTGATGGTAAAACTGTCCTATACGATGGACGAACTGGTGAACCTTTCGATAATCGTATTTCAGTTGGTGTCATGTATATGCTTAAACTTGCACACATGGTAGATGATAAGTTACATGCACGTTCTACTGGACCATACTCACTTGTTACACAACAACCATTAGGTGGTAAAGCACAATTTGGTGGTCAACGTTTCGGTGAGATGGAGGTATGGGCACTTGAAGCTTATGGTGCTGCTTATACTTTACAAGAAATCTTAACTTATAAATCTGATGATACTGTAGGTCGTGTTAAAACTTACGAGTCTATAGTTAAAGGTGAGAATATTTCTAGACCTAGTGTTCCAGAATCATTCCGAGTATTGATGAAAGAACTACAAAGTTTAGGTCTAGATGTTAAAGTGATGGATGAGCATGATAATGAAATCGAAATGGCCGATGTTGATGACGAAGATGCAGCAGAACGCAAAGTAGATTTACAACAAAAGAGTGCTCCAGAATCACAAAAAGAAACTACCGATTAATAAGCACTTAAGATAACTGAAACCATAGAGGTATGAAATGCTAGTCATTTCAACCTCTTTAAGGTATTTAATTTCAATGAATGTAATCAATCAAATAGCACAGCTAATCTAAATTGAAGGAGGTAGGCTCCTTGATTGATGTAAATAATTTCCATTATATGAAAATAGGATTGGCTTCACCTGAAAAAATTCGCTCTTGGTCTTATGGTGAAGTTAAGAAACCTGAAACAATAAATTACCGTACACTTAAGCCTGAAAAAGATGGTCTATTCTGTGAAAGAATTTTCGGACCTACTAAAGATTGGGAATGTAGTTGTGGTAAGTACAAACGTGTACGCTACAAAGGTATGGTATGTGATAGATGTGGCGTTGAAGTAACGAAATCAAAAGTGCGTCGTGAAAGAATGGGTCATATTGAATTAGCAGCACCCGTATCTCACATTTGGTATTTCAAAGGAATTCCAAGTCGTATGGGGCTATTATTAGATATGTCTCCTAGAGCATTAGAAGAAGTAATATACTTCGCTTCATATGTTGTAGTTGATCCAGGACCAACTGGACTTGAAAAGAAAACATTATTATCTGAAGCTGAATTCAGAGAATATTATGACAAATACCCAAATCAATTTGTTGCCAAAATGGGTGCAGAAGGTATAAAAGACCTATTAGAAGAAATTGATTTAGATGAAGAATTAAAAGAGTTACGTGATGAGCTTGAATCTGCAACAGGTCAAAGATTAACACGTGCGATTAAACGTTTAGAGGTAGTTGAGTCATTTAGAAATTCTGGGAATAATCCTTCTTGGATGATTTTAGATGTATTACCTATTATACCACCTGAAATTCGTCCGATGGTTCAATTAGACGGTGGACGTTTCGCTACAAGTGATTTAAATGACTTGTATCGTCGTGTTATCAATCGTAACAACCGTTTAAAACGTTTATTAGACCTTGGAGCACCAGGCATCATTGTTCAAAATGAAAAACGTATGTTACAAGAAGCAGTCGATGCTTTAATTGACAATGGTCGTCGTGGTCGTCCTGTAACGGGACCAGGTAACCGTCCATTGAAATCTCTTTCACATATGCTTAAAGGTAAGCAAGGACGTTTCCGTCAAAACTTACTAGGTAAACGTGTTGACTATTCAGGGCGTTCAGTTATCGCAGTTGGACCAAGCTTGAAAATGTATCAATGTGGTTTACCAAAAGAAATGGCGCTTGAATTATTTAAACCATTCGTTATGAAAGAGTTAGTTCAACGTGAGATTGCTACAAACATTAAAAATGCTAAAAGTAAAATTGAACGTATGGACGATGAAGTTTGGGATGTGCTTGAAGATGTTATAACTGAACATCCAGTACTATTAAACCGTGCTCCAACACTACACAGACTAGGTATTCAGGCATTTGAACCTACTCTAGTAGAAGGTCGTGCAATTCGCCTTCACCCTCTTGTTACAACTGCTTATAATGCAGACTTTGATGGTGACCAAATGGCTGTTCACGTTCCATTATCAAAAGAAGCTCAAGCTGAAGCACGTATGCTTATGCTTGCAGCACAAAACATCCTAAACCCTAAAGATGGTAAGCCAGTTGTAACACCATCACAAGATATGGTTTTAGGTAACTATTACCTAACATTAGAGCGAAAAGATGCCGTGAATACTGGTGCAATCTTTAACGATACTAATGAGGTTTTAAAAGCTTATGCAAATGGTTATGTACATCTACACACTCGTATAGGTGTTCATGCTAATTCATTTAATAATCCAACGTTTACTGATGAGCAAAATAGCAAAATTTTAGCTACTTCAGTAGGTAAAATTATTTTCAATGAAATTATTCCTGATTCATTTGCATACATTAATGAACCAAGTCAAGCTAATCTAGAAAGAACGACACCTGATAAATACTTTGTTGATTCTACACAATTAGGTGAAGGTGGACTAAAAGAATACTTTGATAATACAGAACTTATTGAACCTTTCAACAAAAAGTTCTTAGGAAATATCATCGCAGAAGTATTCAATAGATTTAGCATTACTGATACTTCAATGATGCTTGATAGAATGAAAGATTTAGGATTCAAATTCTCATCTAAAGCTGGTATTACTGTTGGTGTTTCTGACATTGTTGTACTTCCAGATAAACAAGACATTTTAGATGAACATGAAAAATTAGTTGAACGTGTGACTAAACAGTATAATCGTGGTTTAATCACTGAAGACGAGCGTTACAATGCTGTTGTAGAAATTTGGACTGACGCAAAAGACCAAATTCAAGGCGAATTAATGCAGTCTCTTGAAAAAACTAACCCAATATTTATGATGAGTGATTCTGGTGCCCGTGGTAATGCATCAAACTTCACTCAATTAGCTGGTATGCGTGGATTAATGGCAGCACCATCTGGTAAGATTATTGAATTACCAATCACATCTTCATTCCGTGAAGGTTTAACGGTATTAGAATACTTTATTTCTACACACGGTGCGCGTAAAGGTCTTGCCGATACAGCACTTAAAACAGCTGATTCTGGTTACCTTACTCGTCGTCTTGTTGATGTAGCACAAGATGTTATCGTTCGTGAAGAAGATTGTGGTACAGACCGTGGTTTATTAGTTTCTGATATAAAAGAAGGAACTGAAATGATTGAACCATTTATCGAACGTATCGAAGGTCGTTATTCTAAAGAAACAATTCGACATCCTGAAACAGACGAAGTAATTATTCGCCCAGACGAATTAATTACACCAGATATTGCAAAACAAATCACTGATGCAGGTATTGAGCAAATGTATATACGCTCAGCATTTACATGTAACACACGTCATGGTGTATGTGAAAAATGTTATGGTAAAAACCTTGCTACTGGTGAAAAAGTTGAAGTGGGTGAAGCAGTTGGTACAATTGCCGCTCAATCTATCGGTGAACCAGGTACCCAACTTACAATGCGTACATTCCACACTGGTGGTGTAGCAGGAAGTGACATCACTCAAGGTCTTCCTCGTATCCAAGAAATCTTTGAGGCACGTAATCCAAAAGGTCAAGCTGTGATTACTGAAATCGAAGGTGTAATTGATGATATTAAATTAGCAAAAGATCGCCAACAAGAAATAATTGTTAAAGGTGCTAATGAAACTAGATCTTATCTAGCATCAGGTACTTCAAGACTTAAAGTTGAAATAGGTCAATCTGTTGAACGTGGTGAAGTTCTAACAGAAGGTTCAATTGAACCTAAAAACTATTTATCTGTAGCAGGCCTAAATGCAACTGAAAGTTACTTATTAAAAGAAGTACAAAAAGTTTACCGTATGCAAGGTGTTGAAATTGACGACAAACACGTTGAAGTTATGGTAAGACAAATGTTACGTAAAGTTCGCATCATTGAAGCTGGTGACACTAAATTATTACCAGGTTCACTAGTTGATATTCATAACTTTACTGACGCTAACAGAGATGCATTCAAACATCGTAAACGTCCAGCTACAGCTAAACCAGTATTACTTGGTATTACTAAAGCTTCTCTGGAAACTGAAAGCTTCTTATCAGCAGCTTCATTCCAAGAAACAACACGTGTGCTTACTGATGCAGCTATTAAAGGTAAACGTGATGATTTACTTGGTCTTAAAGAGAATGTTATTATTGGTAAGTTAATTCCTGCTGGTACTGGTATGAGACGTTATAGTGATATTCAATACGATAAAGCTACTGCACCAGTAACAGAAACAAGTGAAGAAGTTGAAACGATAGATTAATGAGTCTAATTAGACTTTGATTTATGACATTATCACAAATCATACATTAGACCGAAAATTATGAACCATAAAATTCTAGTACAGAGATTTTCAGACGAAAATATTTGTGCTAGAGATATCATTCAAGAGTGGGACGATGCGTTTAGCTTAATTTATGTCCCACTCTCTTCTTTTTGCTATAAATTATAGATGTTGTAATAATTACTATGAAATTTTGAAGTGCTTTGTATTTTATTTATAAATGCAAATATAAGTTGTTGACTATTAGTAACAAATAATGTTAATATATTAAAGGTTGATGCAAGCAGAACTTTGGAGGATATGTAGATGTCTAATGAAAAAGTTGCACGCTTTAACAAACAACAATATGTAGTTGGTCTTAAAGAAACGCTTAAAGCGTTAAAGAAAGATCAAGTTACATCATTGATTATTGCTCAAGACGTTGAAGTTCATTTACTAACTCGCGTGTTAAGCTATATCAATCATAAAAACATACCAGTCTCATTTTTTTCTAGCCAACATGCGTTAGGAAAATATGTAGGTATTAATGTTAATGCGACAATAGTTGCATTAATAAGTGAGAATTAGTAAGTGTTTTACTTACTAAATTTTATTTAACCTTAAAATGAACCACCTGGATGTGTGGGATTAAAAAACGAAGAGAGGAGGACATATTCAATGCCAACTATTAACCAATTAGTACGTAAACCAAGAAAAAGCAAAACGAAACAATCAGATTCACCAGCTTTAAACAGAGGTTTCAATAGTAAAAAGAAACAATTTACTAACTTAAACTCACCTCAAAAACGTGGTGTATGTACTCGTGTAGGTACAATGACACCTAAAAAACCTAACTCTGCGTTACGTAAATATGCACGTGTGCGTTTATCAAATAACATTGAAGTTAACGCATACATTCCTGGTATCGGACACAACTTACAAGAACACAGTGTTGTACTTGTTCGTGGTGGACGAGTGAAAGACTTACCTGGTGTGCGTTACCATATCGTACGTGGTGCACTTGATACTTCAGGTGTTGATGGACGTAGACAAGGACGTTCATTATACGGAACTAAAAAACCAAAAAATTAAGTTTAAGATTACGTAAATTTTAAATATATCTTTTAATAATATACTATAATAGGAAGGGAGGATTTAGATTATGCCTCGTAAAGGATCAGTACCTAAAAGAGATGTATTACCAGATCCAATTCATAACTCTAAGTTAGTTACTAAATTAATTAACAAAATTATGTTAGACGGTAAACGTGGAACAGCTCAAAGAATTCTTTATTCTGCATTTGATCTTGTTGAACAACGTAGTGGTCGTGATGCATTAGAAGTGTTCGAAGAAGCAATTAATAATATTATGCCAGTATTAGAAGTTAAAGCTCGTCGTGTAGGTGGTTCTAACTACCAAGTACCAGTTGAGGTGCGCCCAGAACGTCGTACTACTCTTGGATTACGTTGGTTAGTAAACTATGCGCGTCTTCGTGGTGAAAAAACTATGGAAGATCGTTTAGCTAACGAAATCTTAGATGCTGCAAATAATACAGGTGGTGCAGTCAAAAAACGTGAAGACACTCACAAAATGGCTGAAGCGAACAAAGCATTTGCTCACTACCGCTGGTAAGATTAAAGCTATTACCCTGAGTGTGTTCCGTTACGTGGTTTACCAATAAATGGCTCATGCTTAGGGCATCGCCATATCTATAGTACTTATTCAGTAAATACTGGAAGGAGAAAAAATACATGGCAAGAGACTTTTCTTTGAAAAATACTCGTAATATCGGTATCATGGCTCACATTGATGCTGGTAAGACAACTACGACTGAACGTATTCTTTACTACACAGGTCGTATCCATAAAATTGGTGAAACACATGAAGGTGCTTCACAAATGGACTGGATGGAACAAGAGCAAGACCGTGGTATTACTATCACATCTGCGGCTACAACTGCACAATGGCAAGGTCACCGTGTAAACATCATCGATACTCCTGGACACGTAGACTTCACAGTTGAAGTTGAACGTTCATTACGTGTACTTGATGGTGCCGTTACTGTACTTGATGCACAATCAGGGGTAGAACCTCAAACTGAAACAGTTTGGCGTCAAGCAACAACTTATGGTGTACCTCGTATTGTTTTTGTAAACAAAATGGACAAATTAGGTGCGAACTTTGAATATTCAGTAAGCACTTTACATGATCGTTTACAAGCAAATGCAGCACCTATCCAATTACCTATTGGTGCAGAAGATGAATTTGAAGCAATCATTGACTTAGTAGAAATGAAATGCTTTAAATATACAAACGACCTAGGTACAGAAATCGATGAAATCGAAATCCCAGAAGATCATAAAGAGAGAGCTGAAGAAGCTCGTGCTCAATTAATTGAAGCTGTTGCTGAAAACAACGACGATTTAATGGAGAAATATCTTGGGGATGAAGAGATTTCAGTTGATGAATTAAAAGATGCTATCCGCCAAGCTACTACTGACGTAGAATTCTACCCAGTACTTTGTGGTACAGCGTTCAAAAACAAAGGTGTTCAATTAATGCTTAACGCAGTAATTGATTATTTACCTTCACCATTAGATGTTAAACCAATTATTGGTCATCGTGCGAACAACCCTGATGAAGAAGTTGTTGCTAAACCAGATGATTCAGCAGAATTTGCTGCTTTAGCATTTAAAGTTATGACTGACCCTTATGTTGGTAAATTAACATTCTTCCGTGTATACTCTGGAACATTGTCTTCAGGGTCATATGTGAAGAACTCTTCTAAAGATAAACGTGAACGTGTTGGACGTTTATTACAAATGCATGCGAACTCACGTCAAGAAATTGACACTGTTTACTCAGGTGAAATTGCAGCTGCAGTTGGCCTTAAAGAAACAGGTACTGGTGATACTTTATGTGGAGAGAAAAATGACATTATCTTGGAATCAATGGAATTCCCAGAACCAGTTATCCACTTATCAGTTGAACCAAAATCTAAAGCTGACCAAGATAAAATGACTCAAGCTTTAGTTAAATTACAAGAAGAAGACCCAACATTCCATGCACACACAGATGAAGAAACTGGACAAGTTATCATCGGTGGTATGGGTGAATTACACTTAGATATTTTAGTTGACCGTATGAAGAAAGAATTCAACGTTGAATGTAACGTAGGTGCTCCAATGGTTTCTTATCGTGAAACATTTAAACAACCTGCACAAGTTCAAGGTAAATTCTCACGTCAATCTGGTGGTCGTGGTCAATATGGTGATGTTCACATTGAATTCACTCCTAACGAAACAGGTGGCGGTTTCGAATTCGAAAACGCTATTGTTGGTGGTGTAGTTCCTCGTGAATACATTCCATCAGTTGAACAAGGTCTTAAAGATGCTATGGAAAATGGTGTCTTAGCTGGTTATCCATTAATTGATGTTAAAGCTAAATTATTTGATGGTTCTTATCATGATGTCGATTCATCTGAAATGGCCTTCAAAATTGCTGCTTCATTAGCGCTTAAAGAAGCTGCTAAAAAATGTGATCCAGTTATCTTAGAACCAATGATGAAAGTTACTATCGAAATGCCTGAAGAGTATATGGGTGATATCATGGGTGACGTAACTGCTCGTCGTGGACGTGTAGACGGTATGGAACCACGTGGTAATGCTCAAGTTGTTAACGCATATGTACCACTTTCAGAAATGTTTGGTTATGCAACTTCATTACGTTCTAACACGCAAGGTCGCGGTACTTACACAATGTACTTTGACCACTATGCAGAAGTTCCTAAATCAATTGCTGAAGAAATCATCAAGAAAAATAAAGGTGAATAATATAACTTGTTAAGACTAGCTAAGCTAGGTTAAAATACAGGTTGAGCTTATTTATAAGCTGACATTTTTATGATTTGATTTTTAGGGGTAAATGCATTATAAAAGAATTATAAATTCTTTTATGCTATACTCAATCAATTTTCTTCTCATGATGGTGAGAAACTATCATGAGAGATAAATTTGAAATAACTTTTATTAAGAATAGGAGAGATTTAATAATGGCAAAAGAAAAATTTGATCGCTCAAAAGAACATGCCAATATTGGTACTATCGGTCACGTTGACCATGGTAAAACAACTTTAACAGCTGCTATCGCAACTGTATTAGCTAAAAATGGTGACACTGTTGCACAATCATACGATATGATTGACAACGCTCCAGAAGAAAAAGAACGTGGTATTACAATCAATACTGCACATATCGAATACCAAACTGACAAACGTCACTATGCTCACGTTGACTGCCCAGGACACGCTGACTATGTTAAAAACATGATCACTGGTGCAGCTCAAATGGACGGCGGTATCTTAGTTGTATCTGCTGCTGACGGTCCAATGCCACAAACTCGTGAACACATCTTATTATCACGTAACGTTGGTGTACCAGCATTAGTTGTATTCTTAAACAAAGTTGACATGGTAGACGACGAAGAATTATTAGAATTAGTTGAAATGGAAGTTCGTGACTTATTAAGCGAATATGACTTCCCAGGTGACGATGTACCTGTAATCGCTGGTTCTGCATTAAAAGCATTAGAAGGCGATGCTGAATACGAACAAAAAATCTTAGACTTAATGCAAGCAGTTGATGATTACATTCCAACTCCAGAACGTGATTCTGACAAACCATTCATGATGCCAGTTGAGGACGTATTCTCAATCACTGGTCGTGGTACTGTTGCTACAGGCCGTGTTGAACGTGGTCAAATCAAAGTTGGTGAAGAAGTTGAAATCATCGGTATGCATGAAACTTCTAAAACAACTGTTACTGGTGTAGAAATGTTCCGTAAGTTATTAGACTACGCTGAAGCTGGTGACAACATCGGTGCTTTATTACGTGGTGTTGCACGTGAAGACGTACAACGTGGTCAAGTATTAGCTGCTCCTGGTTCTATTACACCACACACAAAATTCAAAGCTGAAGTATACGTATTATCTAAAGATGAAGGTGGACGTCACACTCCATTCTTCACTAACTATCGCCCACAATTCTATTTCCGTACTACTGACGTAACTGGTGTTGTAAACTTACCAGAAGGTACAGAAATGGTTATGCCTGGCGACAACGTTGAAATGACAGTTGAATTAATCGCTCCAATCGCTATCGAAGACGGAACTCGTTTCTCAATTCGTGAAGGTGGACGTACTGTTGGATCAGGCGTTGTAACTGAAATCTTTGAATAATATATTATTCATCAAAAAAGACTCCCATTAGGGAGTCTTTTTTGTTATATATCTGAATATAATTCATTCATTGTTCATTATGCTATTTTATTTAAATGATTTAATATACTTAGTTATCCTCTTATTAAAAAACATTTTCAATTTCTAATATTTTTAAAAATTCACTGGCTGCATATTTTAATGAAGATTCATCAATGTCAAAATGAGGATTATGATGGGGTGCAGTAATGCCTTTGTCTTTATTACCACAACCAGTTAAGAAGAATGCACCAGGTCGTACTTTAAGATAATGTGAAAAATCCTCACCAATCATCATTAAGTTTGACTCATTAAATCTTAAATGTAAATCATTAGCAGCTTGTTTGACTACATCATATGATTGTTGATGATTGTGTACTGGTAAATAACCTTTAATGTATTCCAATTCATAAGTAATATCGTTTGATAAAGATAAACCTTGTAAGAGCTTATCCATTTTATTTTGAACATGACTTTGTAATTTTGTGTCAAAAGTACGTACAGTCCCTTTACAAAAAGCTGTATCTGGAATAACACTATCTGTTGATCCTGCTTGAATCATTCCGAAAGTAAGAACAGCTTCCTTTACTGGATCAATTGTTCGAGAAATAATTTTTTGGGCACTTAAAATAAACTCAGCCATAATGACAATAGGGTCGATTGTTTCGTGTGGTTTCGCACCATGACCACCCTTTCCATATATAGTTACACTAAATTCATCTGGTGAAGCCATTATTGCTCCAGGCCTAGAATAGATTGTCCCAGACGGATAACCACTCCATAAGTGTGTGCCATAAATTTTATCGACGTTCTGTAGACAGCCATCATCAATCATTTCTTGAGAACCACCTGGCATAATTTCCTCACCATACTGGAATATAAAAACAACATTACCTTTCAATAAATGACGATGTTCGTGAACAATTTCAGCTACTCCAAGTAAAATAGCTGTATGGCCATCATGTCCACAAGCATGCATGCACCCTTTATTTTTTGAACGATAGGGTACATCATTTAATTCTTGAACAGGTAATGCATCGAAATCTGCTCGCAATGCAATCGTTGGGCCATTTGAATCAGATCCTTTAAAAGTTGCTTTTATTCCATTACGTCCAACTGGTGTTTCTATTGTGCATGCTAATTGGCTCAATTGATTTACAATAAAATCATGCGTGCGTTTTTCCTCAAAAGAAAGTTCTGGGTATTGATGCAAATATCGTCGTAATTGCACCATTCTCTTTTCTTTATTACTTGCTAATTGAAACCAATCAAACACATGTATCACTTCTTCCATCTTAATTATTGATATTAGTATATCATTATTATTTTAGCTTAAATAGACTTTGTTTTGTTAATACGATATCTAATATTTTTTCACACTATCTCATAACATTTGGAAACATTAAAATGATTAAATATAAAGGGATAGCCCTCATAAAAATACAACACAAATCATAAAACCACACCTAAAATTAATAAGAATAAATCATCCATAAAGTTTTTGTTATCAACTGTTACAATAAAAGATAATGTTTATGTAAAAGTATTCAAAAATATGTAGAATACTAAAATACTAAGAAGTGATGTGAATTAGTCGTATTTCTAAGAATTTAATTGGTATGAGACATTTTAATATAATATGAACATCTTGCTAAAGGAATATTAGAATTAGTAATTATAGCTTATTAGGAGTGGGAAAAATTAAAAAGTAAGAAAATTATGATGAGACAGTTTGTTATAATTTTTGATGTTCATACTTAGTCACATTAAAATAGAGTTATCAATAATATAAGATATGGGGTATTTAAGTGGAAGAAATCAGACCAATAACCTATCAAGATAAAGAGGCATACTATTATTATATTCAAGAGTGGTATGAAAATGAGGAAAAAGTGATACCAGGGAATACAGACATTGTCAATTATAATTCATTTAACAATATGGTTGATCGGCTTAATTCTAGTGAAGTTGATGAGGGCTTTGTACCGACTACAACACTATTTTATTTTAAAGATTCAATTATTATAGGTGCTGTTGATATCAGACATCAATTAAATGATAAACTATCAAATATTGGTGGTCATGTGGGATACGGTGTAGCTAAATCTTATAGAGGGAAAGGTTACGCTACTATCCTTCTAGAAAAGGCTTTAGATGAACTTAAGACATTAAATGTAGAGGTCGTACTTATGACATGTAATCCACTTAATTTTGCTTCTCAAACAGTGATGAAGAAATGTGGTGGATATCAAATTGAATCCTATATTAAAAAAAATGGTAAACCTGTTCATCGATATCATATACCTAATACAAAATAATCATGATTATTAAGAAGATATTGTGATAAAGCTAAATATATGATTTTTAATTTTTAAAATGATTAGAAAAATAGAACTTTTTAAAGTCAATATTATTTGAGATGGGAGCTTAGACTTTTAAGTTTATTTATAGCAAAAGAATTTTAATAGAGAATTATGATTTAACAACATCTTGTTATATTACACTTTGTGAAAAAGTTAATCATCTAAATAATCCTATTATAATATATTAAACGCGTAGGAGGATTCATAATAATGAAATATATAGATGAGCAAACACAAGCTCAATTATTAAACATGAATGAAGTCATTTTAGAAGTAGAAAAAGCTTTGCAAGCTTTTTCAGAGAATAAGACGATAACACCATTAAGATATGTTTTGCCATTTAATGAGCAAAATCGTTATTTAGTGATGCCAGCATTATCCGATGAATTAAATATCGTTGGACTTAAAACAGTCTCATTTGCACCTGAAAATTCAAAAAAAGAGAAAGCGACTATTACTGGATCGGTTATTTTAAGTGACTATGAAACAGGAGAAACATTGTCTATATTAGATGGTGGTTTTCTTACTAAAGTAAGAACAGGTGCAATTTCAGGTGTAGCTACTAAATATCTAGCAAAAGAAAACGCTAAAACACTTAGTGTAATAGGGGCAGGTGTACAAGCTGAAGGTCTGATTGAAGCGATACTTGCTGTTAGGGATATTGAAAACATTCACATCGCTAGTAGAACGTTTGAAAAAGCAGAAAATTTTGCTCAAAATATACGAAATCGATTTAATATTAAAGTGAGTGTATTTAAATCGGCAGATGAAGCGATAGACAGTGCAGATATTGTAGTTACAGCAACAAATGCAAGTCAGCCCGTTTATACCCATTCTTTACATCCAGGCGTGCATTTAAATGCAGTCGGATCCTTTAAACCAGATATGCAAGAAATACCTTCAGAAACAATGCTTGTTGCTAATAAAATTGTTGTTGAATCTATGGAAGCAGCTTTAGAAGAAACAGGTGATTTAAAAATTCCTCAATCAGAAGGAATATTAACTAAAAATATGCTACATAGTGAATTAGGCGACATTATTTCTGGTGAAAAAGTGGGTCGCGAAACTGAAGAAGAAGTGACAGTCTTTAAATCGGTCGGTCTAGCAATTGTGGATATCATTGTGGCACAATATTTTTATAAAAAATTAATACAATCTTAGGTTAAATCAATGTTAGTGAAAATAGAGCAGGTAGATTCGTAACTGCTCTATTTATTTTTTATCTGACGATAGGGCAATTACTTTTATCTAAGATTGATGTTTATAATTAGTTATACATTTGAACAATGCAACTACAAATAACATGATAAAAATAATTAAACTGATACTTGATAATAGCAAAGGTGCAACTTGATGTTTATAAATAAGTACATTGATATCTACAATTATAAAAATAACGAAAATAATCATAGATATAATTAAATTTGATTGATGACGTATGTATGAGCTTCTTTTCATCTACAATACAAATCCTCTCTATCATTCAATTCTTTTAGTATGTATTTTATCGTATGTTACTAACAAAGTTCAAATCCACCTTTTTAGTCGTCAGTCACTGTACCCTCAGACAAACGTCAGACTAACGCACGCGTGACTTTACAAATAAAGGACATATTTTATAAAGAAATTACCGTCATATTATTATATTTTATTTAAGTAAAAGGATTGTTCATTCTACAAAGGCTGTGTTTTATATTTTAATATAAGGAGATTAGTTTATGAAAAAAATAATAATCACTGGAGCACTCGGTCAAATTGGTACTGAATTAGTTATTAAGTGTAGAGAAAGATATGGAACTGAAAATGTATTAGCTACTGATATAAGAAAGCCAGAACCACACTCTCCAGTTAAAGACGGTCCTTTTGAAATCTTAGATGTTACAGATAGAAATCGTTTATTTGAAACAGTGAGATATTTCGATGCCGATACACTTATGCATATGGCCGCACTGCTTTCTGCTACAGCGGAAAAGAAACCACTAGTTGCCTGGGATTTGAATATGGGGGGACTTATAAATACACTCGAAGCAGCAAGAAGGTATCAATTAAAATTTTTTACGCCAAGTTCAATAGGAGCTTTTGGTATTTCGACACCTAAAGTAAATACACCTCAATTAACAATACAACAACCAACGACTATGTATGGTATAAACAAAGTAACTGGGGAATTATTATGTCAGTATTATTATGTCAAATTTGGAGTGGATACACGTAGCGTTAGATTTCCTGGGTTAATTTCACATGTTAAAGAACCTGGCGGTGGCACAACGGATTATGCAGTTGATATGTATTTTAAGGCAGTTAAAAAAGGACATTATACAAGCTATATTAATCGTTACACTTATATGGATATGATGTACATGGAAGACGCTATTGATGCGATTATCAAATTAATGGAAGAAGACAGTGTTAAATTAAAAACAAGAAATGGCTATAACTTAAGTGCAATGAGTATTGAACCTGAAATGTTAAAACAAGCTATACAAGTATACTATCCAGATTTTACCTTAGACTATGACATTGATTTAGAGCGTCAAGATATTGCATTAAGTTGGCCAGATAGTATAGATACGAGCTGTGCTGAGGATGAGTGGGGATTTGATCCTAAATATGATTTACCAACTATGACTAAAGTGATGTTAGAGGCAATTGAGAAAAAACAAAAAGAATGCTGAGCCTATACGTACTTTTTAAAGTATATAGCTATCTTTTAAAACTTTAATAAAAGATACTACTTCAAAATATTGAATGACAAGAGAAGTTCGAATCAGTTTGTCGAGTAACTACATTGCACAAATTGTCCGATTTATATATCCCCTCATACAGATATTTTTTTAGATTCAAATGGTCAAAGTGAATGATAGGATATAGGGTAAAGAAAACTCTATCTTAGTTCCAAGTTTACTTTTAAAGAAGCTCATTTTCGATTAGAACACAAATTTAATTACCGAAAAAATAAGTGTTGATAATAACATAACTTGTAACTTAATAAATGTAGTGTTTTACTTATACTGTATACATAATAAAGTGAATATCTATTTTGAATATTTAGAAAATTCATTGAATAGTAGAATCACGATTGATATAATTTAGTGTATCTATTTAATTGGAATTATATTAGGAGGCAACAGTCATGTCAGAAAAAATAAAATTCGAAAAAAGAGAGTCTTTAAAAGAAAAGCCTGATACAGCAAACTTGGGATTTGGACAATATTTCACAGACTATATGCTAAGTGTTGATTATGACGCTGATCAAGGATGGCATGATATGAAGATTGTGCCGTACGCACCATTTGAAATTTCACCAGCAGCGCAAGGGTTACATTATGGGCAAGCAGTTTTTGAAGGCCTTAAAGCTTATAAACATAATGGCGAAGTTGTATTATTCCGTCCAGACCAAAATTTCAAACGTATTAATAATTCTTTAGCACGTTTAGAAATGCCAGAAGTTGATGAAGCAGCATTATTAGAAGGATTAAAGCAGCTTATCGATGTTGAACGAGATTGGGTACCTGAAGGCGAAGGTCAGTCGTTATATATTCGTCCTTTTGTATTTGCTACTGAAGGTATTTTGGGTGTACGTTCTTCACATCAATATAAATTACTAATTATTTTATCTCCGTCAGGGGCTTATTATGGTGGTGACACATTAAAGTCAACTAAAATTTATGTCGAAGATGAATATGTACGTGCAGTACGTGGAGGTGTAGGTTTCGCTAAAGTTGCAGGTAACTATGCAGCTAGCTTACTTGCACAAACAAACGCTAATAAATTAGGTTATGACCAAGTATTATGGCTTGATGGTGTTGAACAAAAATATGTTGAAGAAGTTGGTAGTATGAATATTTTCTTCGTAGAAAATGGCAAAGTAGTTACGCCAGCATTAAACGGTAGTATCTTGCCTGGTATTACTAGAAAGTCAATTATTCAATTAGCTGAAGATTTAGGTTATGAAGTTGAAGAGAGAAGAGTTTCTATAGAAGAGCTGTTTAACGCATATGATAAAGGTGAACTTACAGAAGTATTTGGTTCAGGTACAGCAGCTGTTATCTCTCCTGTAGGTACACTTCGCTATGAAGATAGAGAAATTGTTATTAATAACAATGAACCTGGTAAAATCACTCAAAAATTATATGACACATATACTGGTATTCAAAGTGGCAAATTGGAAGATAAATACGGATGGAGAGTAGAAGTTCCTAAGTATTAACAATAGAGTTTTCAATTATTTATTAAATAGCATCTATAGTATATTTATTATTTGGCAGATTGATTTTTTAAATTTCGATCTGCTTTTTTAAAATCCGTTTATATAAAAATATTTTTTAATTAATTAATCACTTCATATTTTTGTTGTGTGTGGTAAAATACAATTGATATAAAATGAATATAAATCAATTAAATTTAGACAGAGAAATTTTTTTAACATATGTTTTTTCTGTCTTTTTTTATTTACACAACTAAGAATAAGGAGAGATAAAATGATTTATGCGGGTATATTAGCAGGTGGTATTGGTTCTAGAATGGGAAATGTTCCATTACCCAAACAATTTTTATTATTACAAGGAAAACCTATTATTATTCATACAGTAGAAAAATTTTTAATGTATAAGGACTTTGATGAAATCATTATTGCCACGCCTCAAAAGTGGATCAATTATATGCACGATTTGCTAAACAATTATCGATTAGACGATAAGAAAATAAAAGTAATACAAGGCGGCGACGACAGAAATCACACTATAATGAATATTATAGAAAGCATTGAGCAACATAAAAAATTAAATGATGAAGATATCATCGTTACCCATGATGCAGTTAGACCATTTCTAACAAATCGAATTATTAGAGAGAATGTGGAATATGCTAGTCAATATGGCGCTGTCGATACGGTTGTTAATGCTGTTGATACTATCATTTCTTCAAATGATGCACAATTTATTTCTGAGATTCCAATTAGAAGTGAGATGTATCAAGGACAGACGCCTCAAACTTTTAAAATAAAAGAGTTAAAGGATAGCTATTTATCGTTAACTCAATCTCAAAAGGAAATATTAACTGACGCGTGTAAAATACTCGTAGAATTGGGTAAGCCAGTAAAATTAGTCAAAGGAGAGTTATTTAACATAAAAATTACAACACCATATGATTTAAAAGTTGCGAATTCAATTATTACTGGAGCTGTTGATAATGATTAATCAAGTATATCAATTAGTAAGTCCAAGACAATTTGAAGCAACATTTAAAACTATTGATTTACATAATCATAATAGCAAAGTTATTGTTCGACCCTTATATTTGTCAATTTGTGCAGCCGATTTGAGATATTATTGTGGAAATAGAGATAGCAAAATTTTATCTAAGAAATTACCTATGTCATTGATTCATGAAAGTGTAGGTGAAATTGTATACGACTCTGAACATCGACTAAAAAATGGAACTAAAGTTGTTATGATTCCCAATACACCGTCTAAATCGCATAATATCATTGCAGAAAATTATTTAACTTCTAGTCATTTTAAGTCAAGTGGTTATGATGGTTTTATGCAAGATTATATAGTCATGAAACCTGATAGAGTAGTCACTTTACCACAAGAAATTGATTTGAGTGTAGCGTCGTATACTGAATTAGTTACAGTTAGTGTTCATGCAATAGATCGTTTTAAAGCAAAAGCAATACCACAATTTGAATCATTGGGGATATGGGGGGACGGTAATTTAGGATATATCACTGCAGTTTTACTAAAAAAACTATATCCTACTACTAAAATTATAGTTTTTGGAAAAACATTATATAAATTAAGCCGTTTTTCATTTGTAGATGAAATCATTCAAATTGACAATATTCCTCAACATATCAAAATTGATCATGCATTTGAATGTGTGGGTGGTAAAGGAAGTCAGCAGGCTATTGAACAAATTATCAATATTATTAATCCTGAAGGGAGTATCGCTTTATTAGGAGTGAGCGAACTGTCTATACAAGTGAATACAAGAATGGTTTTAGAAAAAGGTTTAACTATAATTGGTAGTAGCAGAAGTGGTTTAAAGGATTTTGAAAAAACTATTGAATTGTATCGTAAATATCCTGAAGTTCTTAATCAATTAGCATTACTTAAAGGTAAAGAATTTGAAATAAATACCATAGAAGACCTCATTACAGCGTTCGAATATGATATTTCTAACGCATGGGGAAAAACAGTTTTAAAGTGGAATATTTAAAGAAAAGGAAACAACTATGACAAAGCAAAATATATTTATAGATGACATTTATTGGGAACGTGTCCAACTCTACGTCAAAGGACATTTTGAAGGAGTAAAACCTACAAGAAATTTCCTTCTCAGAAACCTAACAGAAACAAAGCTGTTAAATGCTAATCGTGTTAATATTCAAGGATCAACTTTTGAGGCAAGATTTAATATTGCTATTTTAGAAAAAGGCAATTTTTTAAGTACAGGTAATTATATATTAATCAACCGACAAGAAGATGAATACGTCTGCCAAATTAATCCAAAATTTTTGAATGATAAAAAAAAGCAAATGACTTTAGAGGAGTTAAGAGATTACAACTCACTTGAGACCCAATCGTTACAAAAAAGTTATTTATTAAAAAATTATGGTAAGAGTTTTCAAAGATATAATAACAAAGAGATTAAATCTTACGTCATTGTTCCAGCAATTTCCCAAGAAATTAATGAGTTTATTTTTAAAGTTCAATATAAATCTGAAATAAATAAAATAAGTAAACTTAAGCATTTATCATTCATATTACATAAAGCTTTGAGGAAAATTAGTTTCAATGTAAGAGATAAAATCTATTTGTCGATATTTAACATTTCCAAAACAGTATATAAGAATAATAAAAATCATGTTTTGTTTACATCAGATTCTAGAGCAAATATGTCAGGAAATTTTAAATTTATATACGAAGAAATGCTTAAACAACAATTGGACAAAACACTTGTCATTCATTCCATTTTTAAACCTAATATAGCAAATAGGAGATCGTTTATTGATAAATTAAAATTCCCATATTTTTTAGGAAAATCTAAATATATTTTGGTTGATGATTATCATCCGATGATATATAAACTTCAATTTAGAGAAAACCAAGAAATAGTTCAAGTATGGCATGCCGTGGGTGCTTTCAAGACTGTAGGATTTAGTAGAACTGGGAAAAAGGGAGGACCTTTCATAGACTCTATTGGCCATAGGAATTATAGTAAAGCTTATGTTTCGTCAAATAATGATATTCTTTACTATGCTGAAGCTTTTGGAATTGAAGAACATAAGGTTATTCCAACAGGTGTTCCACGTACGGATGTCTTGTTCGATGAATCTTATAAAACACGCATTAAACAAAGTTTAGAAACAAAATTACCAATTATAAAAAATAAAAAAGTCATTCTTTTTGCACCTACATTTAGAGGAAGTGGACATCGCACAGCACACTATCCTTTCTTTAAAATTAATTTTGCAAGATTAGCTAGTTATTGTGAAAAACATCAAGCTACTGTTTTGTTTAAAATGCATCCTTTTGTTAGAAATAAATTAAATATCCCAGCAATTTATAATAAATATTTTTTAGATATTTCAAATTACCGCGAAGTAAATGATGTATTGTTCATTACGGATATTTTAATCTCTGATTATTCTTCTTTAATCTATGAATTTTCAGTTTTTAAAAAACCAATGCTTTTTTATGCTTTTGATTTGGAAGATTATATTTACACGAGAGATTTTTATGAACCTTATGAAACCTTTGTTCCTGGTAAAATAGTGAAAACTTTTGATGAACTTATTTTAGCGTTAGAAAATAATGATTTTGAATTTGAAAAGGTAAAACCGTTTTTAAATAAGAATTTTAAATATAAAGATGGTAAATCGAGTGAACGATTAGTTAAAGATTTATTTAACAAATTTTTTCAGTAAAAGAATTTAAAGGTTCTAATTTATGCTAATTGTAACAATAGATAAATAACAAGTTAGAAAATTTATATCATAGTGAAACAACTCTAAATCTAGTTATGTCTAGTAAATTTTCAAAGTATAGTTAAGTCATTTCGTTTTTAGCAAGTTCTAGATTAGTGATGTACAATACGTATTATGAATAGAGTCTTTTAAAGTATGTATTAATTAATAAAAGTACCTAAAGAAAAATAGCCATTTTTAATTTTGAACCCAATTTTAGTTTTTATACTTAAATAAAGTTCAGTTTCCTATAATTGTCATGCAATCTATAATATAATAGTTGATGTAACTATAATTAATATAAAAATCATTTTCAGGAGAGAATTAAAAGTGGAATGGATATTATTTGATAAAGATGGTACATTGATTGAGTTTGACAGTAGTTGGGAAAAAATTGGCGTACGTCTCGTTGATCAACTTTTAGAAACCTTTCCAGTACATGATAAGGAAGCGGCACATCGCCAATTAGGCATTATCGATAAAAAAATTAAGCCAGATTCTGTTATGGGATCGGGTTCATTAGGTGAAATTATAGAGTCTTTTAATGGTGTAACAGGTAAAGAAACATCAGATTGGACAAAGGATACGAGTCAGGAACTCATTGATTCAAGAGTGCCTGAAAACAATTGGATTGATGGTGTACAAGAAACTATTCAAGCTCTTAGAAATGAAGGATATCACATAGGTATAGTAACAAGTGATACTAAAAAAGGAGTCGATCAATTTCTGGAGGAAACGCAAACTAGAAATCTCTTTGATTTAGTAATTTCTACAGAGACACACGCAGAAGAAAAGCCACATCCTAAAGTTTTAGATCCACTATTTAATGCTTTTGATGTTGAACCAGAAAAGGTAGCAATAGTAGGAGATACGGCCAACGATATGAAAACCGCGATTAATGCAAATTTAGGATTAGCTATCGGTGTGCTAACAGGCGTGGCTAAAAAAGAGGAACTCTACGACGCAGATGTCATCATTAATAGTGCAAAAGATGTTAAACAAGTTATAGAGCAATACGGAAAATAAAATTTTAAAATTGAGTAAGACGTAGATGTGTGAGTCGATTCGCACGTCTACGTCCTTTTTCTTTTAATAATACAAAAAAACATCGGTTTTATGAGTCGAGATTTAATAATGTACGTAGTGTAGATTGATTATAAGAATTTTTAAATAAAGCACGACGTTGTAGTTCTGGTATAATGTATTTTACAAAATCTTCAAGGCTATGGGGTAATGAAGGTGGCATCAGATTAAAGCCGTCTGCAACGCCTTCATTAAACCACTGCTCCATCTCATCCACTATCTCCTCAGGTGTACCTATAAGAGTAAGATGACCACCACCGGCACTTAAGTAACCTAATAATTCTCTTACAGTCGGTTGTTTATCTTTTATAATGGCTAAAACTGTTTCATATCGACCAATTGGACCTTTGAAATTTTTAACAGGAGGTAAGGGAGGAACTGGTTCATCTAATTCCCAATCTGAACAATCTTGTTGAACAAAAAAACTGAGTTGCTTTAAAGCATCTTCAATGGGTAATTTTTGATCAAGTTCTGCTTTTTTTGATAATGCTTTTTCATGGGTTTCACCTACATAAGTTACTAAACCAGGGAAAATTTTAATTTTTCTATCTGGATGTTGAGTTTTAGAAATAGCATCAGACAATTTCTTTTTATAACTACGTGCTTGCTTGATATCCCATGAAACAGAGTAAACAGCATCAGCATATTTTGCTGCTAATGCAATACCTTCTTTTGACGCACCGGCTTGCATAGATACTGGTTTACCTTGAGGACTTTGTGGTGTTGTATGTGGTCCTCGTACTTGAAAATAGTCTCCCTCATGATAAAAAGGTTTAATATCTTTAGACTCAATAATTTTGTTGTTGTTTTTATCTGGTACATAAGATGCAGTTGACCAAGAAGTGAATAGCTGATTCATTACCGATGCAAATTCATCTGCTTTTTTGTAGCGCTCATGTCTTTCTGGTAAGCATTGAAGACTGTGATTTTGGGCTTCAATATCTGTCATGGATGTGACTAAATTCCAACCCACACGGCCATGAGATAAGTAGTCTAGACTTAATAATTGACGAGAAGCGGTGAATGGATTTGAAAATGTACTCGATATTGTTGGCACTAATCCTATATGTGATGTAACTTGTGCAATAGCTGATAAGTTAATTATAGGATCAAACCAAAAAGCGGGCATAGTAGTATTATCACTTGCATTAAAGGCTTGATTATCTGCAAAAAAGACGATATCCAAAAGACCTTTTTCAGCTATTTGAGCTAAATGCTGATAATAAGATATGTTGCCGATATCCTCAATATTAGAATCTTTCGTACGCCATGCCGCTTGATGATGACCACATCCGTACAGTAACACACCTATGTTAAGAAAGTGATTATTTGTCATATGAACACCTCATTAATTATTATCTTTTTGTAAAAAATACACAAACAATTAGTTCATTGTTAAACCACCGTCAACGGTAATATTTTGACCTGTTACGCCACGTGCTTCATCTGAAGCGAGATATACGACCATATTGGCTACATCTTGAGGTGATGTTACTTTTCTAAGAGGTGTAGTTTGAGCAATTAAATCAAACACTTCAGGTGTAGTGACTGCACTTGCATCAGTCGTTTTGAGTAATCCTCCAGAAACAACATTTGCTGTAATACCATATTGTCCAAGTTCTGCAGCAATATTACGAGTAAAGCCAATGAGACCTGCCTTTGCTGTTGTATACTCATGATAAGGTACGACTGGATTTTGATACAAATTGGTTCCAATGCTAACAATGCATCCACTTTGTTGTTCTATAAATTGTGGTATGACGCTTTGAGTCACATTAAATGCTCCTTTTAAAGTACCATTAAGTTGTTGTTGATAATCTTCCCAAGTTAAATCTTTAAACGATTTTTGCTGATTTGGATCAAATTTAAAACCAACAAGTGCATTATTAATGACTATATCTATTTTTCCAAAATGTTGTGTGGCAGTTTGAATCATTCGATTCACATCGTTTCTGTCTGTCACATCAGCTTGAAGAGCTATAGCCCTACTTTGATTATAATTTCTAATTAATTTTTCAGCTTTATCCTTATTTTGTTTGTAATTAACAACAACATTGTAGCCTTTTTCTAGTAAAGTTATTGCAATTTTAGCGCCTAATCCACGACTACTTCCTGTGATAATTGCAGTTTTTTTCATCTTCATGCCCCCAATATTTTTATTTGTATAAGAAAAAATGCACAACCTTCATGAGAAAAGTTGTGCATCCAAATCAATATATAAAGACAGAATGATAATTAGATGAGATTCAACACTTTCCTCCGCTAGTATAAGCTAGTTCAGGTTCAAAGGGTTTGGATGATATCCATCTCAGTTAAAAAACACCCCTAGTGCATATAATTCACTTATAGTATAAACATAGAATTTTTATAAAATATTGTCAACATTCTTAATAATAGCTATATCTGTTATTTTAATATTTGAGTAAAAGGTATATGAAATAACTTGTGAAAGTATATAAATATGAGCTCTAACTTTCTATAATTAGATATATTATCTCGTATCCACTTGTCGGTATGCTTTAATAACTTGAGCAATTTTATCAATGACTGGATCAAGGGAGTCTACGTCTTCGTGTATGTCATATTCGTTAATATTAAGTCGAACAACAGGACATGCATTAAAATTGTTAATCCAATTTTCATACCGTTTAAATAGTTTTTTCCAATATTCTGGATCTGTATTGATTTCCATGTCACGTCCCCGCTGTTGAATACGATCAATCACTTCATCATAATCACATTCTAGATAAATCAGAACATCAGGCTTTGGAAAATAAGGTGTCATAACCATTGCATTAAATAATTCGTAATACGTGTGGTAGTCGTCAGCACTCATTGTTCCTTGTTCTTCGTGCATTTTTGCAAAAATATCCACATCTTCATAAATTGAACGATCTTGAACGAATCCGCCACCATACTCAAACATGCGTTTTTGTTCCTTAAAACGTTCAGCAAGAAAGTAAATTTGAAGATGAAAGCTCCAACGTTCAAAATTATGATAAAATTTATCTAAATAAGGATTATGGTCTACATTCTCAAAGGAAGTTTTAAAATTTAACTTGTCAGCAAGTGCTTGTGTTAACGTAGATTTACCAACCCCTACAGTACCAGCAATGGTTATTACTGCATTTTGAGGAATACCATAATTATTCATCTTTATTTTCTCCAATCATAGGTTTTACTAAATTTAAAATATTTTGGTAATCGTAATCATTTTTAACGAAATCTTGTTGCGACGTATCAATTCGAATGACATTTGCACCGTCATTCTTTAATGATTCATAATAAGCAAGATAATCTTTTTTTAAAGTAAGTAAATAGTCATCTTCTATTTGAGATTCAAAGCTACGATTACGTTGTGCAATTCTAGATTTTAATACATCTAAATCAGCATCTAAAAAGATAATTGTATTTGGCATTTCGATATCTTCAGTTAAAATATCAAAAATACGACTGAATTTATCAAATTCTTTAGCATCTAAAGTATTTTTAGCAAAAATTTTATTTTTATGAATGTGATAATCGCTAACTATACCTTGATTTAGCGACTCAATATCTCTAATCTGTTTATATCTGTTACATAAAAAGAACATTTCAGTTTGAAAACTCCATTTTTCTATATCATCATAAAAATCAGATAGAAATGGATTTTCATCAACAATTTCCTTCTCTTCATAAAAACCAAACGTCTTGCTTAAACGATGAGCAAGAGAGGATTTACCAACACCTATAGGTCCTTCGATTGCAATAAATGGTTTATTCATAATCACTTCTCCAAATGTTAAGATAGACAATGAGTATTGTACCATAAGTGAGGTGTTCCAACACATATGAAAAAAAATCATGATTACATGCGCTTAGCAATTAATGAAGCATACAAAGCCAAAGCATTAGGAGAAGTTCCAATCGGAGCAGTTATTGTTAAAGAGGATCAAGTCATTGCACGTGCACATAATTTAAGGGAAACATTGCAGCAACCTACTGCCCACGCAGAGCACATAGCGATAGAACGGGCGTCAGAAGTTGTCGGCAGTTGGAGATTAGAAGAATGTACGTTGTATGTTACATTAGAGCCCTGTGTCATGTGTGCGGGCACTATTATTATGAGCCGTATTCCCAAGGTTGTGTATGGTGCTACTGATCCCAAAGGAGGTTGTTCAGGAAGTCTTATGAATTTATTAGAACAACCCCAGTTTAATCATAGGGCAATCGTAGAAAAAGGAATTTTAGAAGAAGAGTGTGCAGAACTATTGAGAAGTTTTTTTAAGGAAATACGTGAAAAGAAAAAAGCAGAAAAACAGGGGAAGATACAAAAGGATATAAATTTGTTAAAATGATGTCGTACATAAATAAACGTATTTTTGAAGTCTAGTAAATCGTTAAAGATTGTGTGATAACATATAACAATGATGAAGTTAAGACACATGCTACACACATTAATTTTAAATCAATTAAAAAAATTCATATAGCATCACTTTAAAATAAGTGGAAACGAGGTCAACTAATGATAAAGCTAATAGCAACTGATATGGATGGAACATTACTTAACGCTGGTCATGAAATCACCACTATGAATCAAGAAGCGATAAAATTTGCGCAAGCGAACGGCATTACAGTAGTTATTGCAACTGGCAGAGCGTTTTACGAGGCACAAACACCTGTTGCTGAAACAGACTTAAAAGTACCTTACATATGTTTGAATGGTGCAGAAGTTCGTGATGAATCATTTAATATAACGAGTACATCGCATCTTAATCATGATTTAGTACACAAAATTACGACAGCACTTAAAAATAATCATATTTATTATCAAATTTACACAAACCGTGGCATATATACAGAAGATCCTAAACGTGATTTAGCAATCTATATAGATATTGCAGAACGTGCGGGTCAAAAAGCAGATGTAGCCAAGATACGAAATAATATACAAAAACGCATAGATAACGGTACTTTAAAAGTTGTAGATAATTATGATTCAATTGAAGATATTCCTGGAGAACTTATTATGAAGGTGTTAGCTTTTGATGCAGATTTAAGTAAAATCGACAAAGTGGGTCAAGAGTTAGCATCATCACCAAATTTAGCAGTATCCTCATCATCAAGAGGTAATCTAGAAATCACTCATTCAGACGCTCAAAAAGGCATTGCCTTATCAGCTATTGCTCATCAATTGGGTATAAATTTAACAGATGTGGTAGCAATAGGAGATAATTTAAATGATATTTCGATGCTAGAACGAGTAGGTTATCCAGTAGCAATGAATAATGCTACAGACGAAGTTAAACATATTGCTAAATATGTCACAGAAACCAACGAAAATAGTGGAGTTGGAAAAGCAATCATGAAAATATTAAAAGAGGAAAATAATTTAGAGGTGTAAAATAATGAAAGGTTTAATTATTATAGGGAGTGCTCAAATAGGGTCTCATACGAACGCTTTATCGAAGTATTTAAAAGGGCAACTCGGTGAACACGATGTTGAGGTGGAAATCTTTGACCTAGCTGAGAAACCCATTCATCAATTGGATTTTGCTGGTACAACACAAGCAGTTGATGAAATTAAAAACAATGTCAAATCTTTACAAAATAAAGCAATGGAAGCAGATTTCTTAATTTTAGGAACGCCAAATTATCATGGATCGTTTTCAGGTATTCTTAAAAATGCACTTGACCACCTTAATATGGACCATTTCAAAATGAAACCCGTGGGACTCATTTGCAATAGTGGAGGAATAGTAAGTTCTGAGCCATTATCACACTTAAGAGTCATCGTACGTAGTTTACTTGGTATTGCTGTACCAACGCAAATTGCTACACATGACTCTGATTATGCTAAATTAGAAGATGGTACCTTATACTTAGAAGATAATGAATTTCAACTACGCGCAAAATTGTTCGTTGATCAAATTGTATCTTTCGTAACAAATAGTCCATATGAACACTTAAAATAATCATATTTTATGATTTGTTTTTATCAAGCAATATCATTAAATTAGCTCCCTTTGATGTTTTTAGTAAACATTAAAGGGAGTCTTTATATTTATTGCCTTAATAAAACATATACATGATTTTTGAGATTTAACTTTAAAATATTCCATAAAACACTGTGACAGAGATGTGCATAATACTAATATGAAACACCGCGGTTATTTATATTTTTATCATTTGAAATAGTTTGGTGACAATTTTTTTGATGAATATAGTAATAATTTCAACTATTTATGTTATTAGAATTTTAAGAAATGTAGAGCGAATTAATTAACTGTTTATTAAATGTTTGTTAACATATTTAAAAAATATTGCAAAAAAGACTTATATACTATATTGTATTTTACTCTAGAAACGATTTTTACTTGAAAATTACATTGAAATAGTCAAAGATAAGGAGTTTTTATGATTAAAAAAAATAATTTACTAACTAAAAAGAAACCTATAGCAAATAAATCCAATAAATATGCAATTAGAAAATTCACAGTAGGTACAGCGTCTATTGTAATAGGTGCAACATTATTGTTTGGTTTAGGTCATAATGAGGCCAAAGCTGAGGAGAATACAGTACAAGACGTTAAAGATTCGAATACGGATGATGAATTATCAGATAGCAATGATCAGTCCAGTAATGAAGAAAAGAATGATGTAATCAATAATAGTCAGTCAATAAACACCGATGATGATAACCAAATAAAAAAAAGAAGAAACGAATAGCAACGATGCCATAGAAAATCGCTCTAAAGATATAACACAGTCAACAACCAATGTAGATGAAAACGAAGCAACATTTTTACAAAAGACCCCTCAAGATAATACTCAGCTTAAAGAAGAAGTGGTAAAAGAACCCTCATCAGTCGAATCCTCAAATTCATCAATGGATACTGCCCAACAACCATCTATTCAAACAAGTGATAATGAAGAAAATTCCCGCGTATCAGATTTTGCTAACTCTAAAATAATAGAGAGTAACACTGAATCCAATAAAGAAGAGAATACTATAGAGCAACCTAACAAAGTAAGAGAAGATTCAATAACAAGTCAACCGTCTAGCTATAAAAATATAGATGAAAAAATTTCAAATCAAGATGAGTTATTAAATTTACCAATAAATGAATATGAAAATAAGGTTAGACCGTTATCTACAACATCTGCCCAACCATCGAGTAAGCGTGTAACCGTAAATCAATTAGCGGCAGAACAAGGTTCGAATGTTAATCATTTAATTAAAGTTACTGATCAAAGTATTACTGAAGGATATGATGATAGTGATGGTATTATTAAAGCACATGATGCTGAAAACTTAATCTATGATGTAACTTTTGAAGTAGATGATAAGGTGAAATCTGGTGATACGATGACAGTGAATATAGATAAGAATACAGTTCCATCAGATTTAACCGATAGTTTTGCAATACCAAAAATAAAAGATAATTCTGGAGAAATCATCGCTACAGGTACTTATGACAACACAAATAAACAAATTACCTACACTTTTACAGATTATGTAGATAAATATGAAAATATTAAAGCGCACCTTAAATTAACATCATACATTGATAAATCAAAGGTTCCAAATAATAACACTAAGTTAGATGTAGAATATAAGACGGCCCTTTCATCAGTAAATAAAACAATTACGGTTGAATATCAAAAACCTAACGAAAATCGGACTGCTAACCTTCAAAGTATGTTCACAAACATAGATACGAAAAACCATACAGTTGAGCAAACGATTTATATTAACCCTCTTCGTTATTCAGCCAAAGAAACAAATGTAAATATTTCAGGGAATGGCGATGAAGGTTCAACAATTATCGACGATAGTACAATCATTAAAGTTTATAAGGTTGGAGATAATCAAAATTTACCAGATAGTAACAGAATTTATGATTACAGTGAATATGAAGATGTCACAAATGATGATTATGCCCAATTAGGAAATAATAATGACGTGAATATTAATTTTGGTAATATAGATTCACCATATATTATTAAAGTTATTAGTAAATATGACCCTAATAAGGACGATTACACGACGATACAGCAAACTGTGACAATGCAAACGACTATAAATGAGTATACTGGTGAGTTTAGAACAGCATCCTATGATAATACAATTGCTTTCTCTACAAGTTCAGGTCAAGGACAAGGTGACTTGCCTCCTGAAAAAACTTATAAAATCGGAGATTACGTATGGGAAGATGTAGATAAAGATGGTATTCAAAATACAAATGATAATGAAAAACCGCTTAGTAATGTATTGGTAACTTTGACGTATCCTGATGGAACTTCAAAATCAGTCAGAACAGATGAAGAGGGGAAATATCAATTTGATGGGTTAAAAAACGGATTGACTTATAAAATTACATTCGAAACACCGGAAGGATATACGCCGACGCTTAAACATTCAGGAACAAATCCTGCACTAGACTCAGAAGGTAATTCTGTATGGGTAACTATTAACGGACAAGACGATATGACTATTGATAGCGGATTTTATCAAACACCTAAATATAGCTTAGGGAACTATGTATGGTATGACACTAATAAAGATGGTATTCAAGGTGATGATGAAAAAGGAATCTCTGGAGTAAAAGTGACGTTAAAAGATGAAAACGGAAATATCATTAGTACAACAACAACTGATGAAAATGGAAAGTATCAATTTGATAATTTAAATAGTGGTAATTATATTGTTCATTTTGATAAACCTTCAGGTATGACTCAAACAACAACAGATTCTGGTGATGATGACGAACAGGATGCTGATGGGGAAGAAGTCCATGTAACAATTACTGATCATGATGACTTTAGTATAGATAACGGATACTATGATGACGACTCAGATTCAGATAGTGATTCAGACTCAGATAGCGACTCAGATTCAGATAGTGATTCAGATTCAGCTAGCGACTCCGACTCAGACAGTGACTCAGGATTAGACAATAGCTCAGATAAGAATACAAAAGATAAATTACCGGATACAGGAGCTAATGAAGATCATGATTCTAAAGGCACATTACTTGGAACTTTATTTGCAGGTTTAGGAGCGTTATTAGTAGGGAACCGTCGCAAAAATAGAAAAAATAAAAATTAAATTATTCAAATGAAATTATTAGAAAGAAGCAGATACGACATTTGAATAGAAAGTATATTTAGTCCAACAAATGTAAGGTGTTGATTAAAACTATAATATAACTTTCACGTTTATCATATCTTGTGAAAAAGATGATGCAAACAAGGTCATTTTTATTAAAAATGACTGAAATGTATGATTTATAGAGAAATAGATACAATTCACAATCTGACAATGATTTAATAGAGGAACCGTGAATTTTAAATGAATTCATGGTTCCTTTTTATCGAATGAATAAAAAATTCTTTTATGTAATACAAAAAAATACTATGAAACCATTTAATAATAAATGACTTCATAGCAAAATTTGACTTATGTTTTTATGCTTTAGTTAAAATGTTGAAGTAAATTTTTCCACAGTAACATGATTTGTGTTCGAGAATACTTTTGTGCAGTTTCAACACAATGATGAGAAAAAGATTGTTGAAGTTGGGGGTTGTTGAGCAATAATTTTACTTTTTCAAATAGCATGTGTTGATTATTCTTTTCTATTAAATATCCATTCTTACCGTCCTGTATCAATTCACCTGGACCATATTGAATATCATAACTGATAGAAGGTACACCATGTGATTCACATTCTAATAATGCTAAGGAAAAGCCTTCCATATTACTTGTTATTAAATTTAGATATGCATCTTGATACTCATCAGTTAAATCTTTTAAAAAACCTCTTAATATTACGTGTTTTTCTAGTCCTAATTCTTGAATACGTTCTTTTAAATGTTGTTCTTCTTTACCAAAACCATACATATGTAGTTCGATATTTGTAAACGTATCTTTAAGCCTATTAATAAGTTCAATTTGTTGTATCAATTGCTTTTCAGGTGAGTATCTTGCGACAGAAATAATTTTTTTAGGTAAAACATAGTTATTTTTATTAGAGTCATCGTTCATTTCAATAGATGAATAACCAACTGGAATAGCATATACTGGAATGACTCCTCTGATTCTCTCAATTACATCAGCTTTTTGTTGTTGTGTTGAAACAATGATGGCTTTATACCTTTGTAAATGTTCAAAAACCCCTTTATAAACATTTTTGATTGGTGAATGCGTTAAATCAGTAACATCTTTAACATGAGTGCTATGTAACACTGCAATAACAGGGATGTAAGATGCAACTATGTTAAATATATGTGATGTAACAAGGTTACGATCGCTAAAGAATAAGTCACTACTTTGATATATTGTTTCAATAAAAAAAGCACCTAGCTCAGTGGACTGACCCCAATTAGTGGGAATTATATAAA
>NZ_KV811719.1:0-27122 GCF_001813195.1 Staphylococcus sp. HMSC065D05 | reverse complement strand
ATAGTGGCTCTTATGCATTTTTAAAAAATGTAAATTTAAAAAGCACAAAAATGACTTTTTAGTTTAAAATCATCTTTGTGCTAAATTGTTCTAATTTAAATGCAAGTTTTAATACTTCTACATTCCGTGGTTCATATTACCCATATCATGGATTTTTGACATTAAACCATGAGGTACGTCATCGTGATCAACTTTCTTAACTTTAGTAATTTTTCCAGTCTTTTCATCTTTAAAAAGCATGACAAAATCTTCTTTATTAACTGACACATTAGCATCTTTTGGTAATTCTACGTTTTTTTCAATCTTTTCATTTTTCGTATTAATCATTTTATCGATAGTCGTGCTATCTTTCATAATACCGTAGTATGAATCTTTTTTACCACCCACGAACATCATGATTACTAGTACAATACATACAATAACCATAACTGCGATAAGGCCTATACCTAATCCTTTTTTATTTTTCATTATTGAAAACTCCTTTATCTATATTAATTCATTTATACATAATTTTAATTCATTTTGCAATTATATATTGTAGTATAAAGAAAATAAAGTTTATAAAATGGAGCTTGATGATATGATTGACAAAAAATGGACAATAAATAACCGCATCATAATCTAAAATGATTACAATACGGTAAATTTTGATATGACTTTATAATTCAATTGTAGCTGGCGTATCTAGTTCATCATCATTCATTAATTTAATTGAACGCGGTATAACTTTGAGTACACATAATTCTAAATCTTCTTTTGAATTGAAAAATGTTTTGTCTTGAGTTTCCCATAACCAATCAATAACTTTTTGATCTTTGACAACTTCTATAGTGGCATCTATTTCAACAAAGCTATTATTTGTTGTTTCGTTATAGCCTAATAAAATGTGAGCATCAGGATTATTTTCTATTTCTTCGACTTTTAGTGAATTGATATTCGTTTTTGTATATAAGTTTAAGTCATCATTGTAAAAGACCATATATCTGCTATTAGGTTTATTATGATGTGCAGTTGATAGGACACCAATTTTTGAAGAACTTAATACCTTTTCTATTGCTCTTGTCACTTGTTGTTTATTCAAAATTATCATCTCCTTATTATTGTGTATATCCTTATCACACATAATTTAAACGATACAACCTTATGATGATTTTTAAGAAGGTTTAAAACAAATATATTTGACTTCATCGTGTTTTAAGGTGACTTGGAAAGGAAGATGATGGTCATGTTGTATAGCTAATTCTGTTTTTGGTTGATTTGATTTATCAAGTTCATCAAGAATACTACGTTCAATATAAAATTGTTGTTTAGTTTCTGGTAGAAGATTTTGAATTGCGCCATGCTCATGATTTAACGTTTTAATAATAATTAATGAGTTGGTTGATAATGTATTTTTAAATACGTAGCGCTGTTGACTATCAGATAGATAACGATCATTTATTTTATTAAATAGTAAAAAGTGATAGTTACCATCTTTGCGACTCATTAAAAAATTGTTGGCTATCTCTAAAGGTTCATTTAGAAATGATTCAATTAATTTATATAGGTGCATGAGAGGTAGAGGACTACCATAACGATTAAATAAGGCAATAAAAGGGCTCTCATCTTCTATCAGTTGATAACTTACACCACCCCCGTAACGCATTAATGCGACTAAATGACAAACAAGGTCAGATAATTGAAGTGGATAAGTACCATTATTTGTATATTTAAAACACTTTAAAGATAAATTATTGTAAACAAATTTAGTTGAAGGTATACCAGAATCTAATATAAATTGTTTATAATTTTCAAAGTGTGTGGACGAATGTAAGTACGATTTACGTTTGGTAATTAATGAGTTTTTGGTTTCTAGATTTTCAATGTCTATAAAATAATAATCGAAATTCAATCGCTTCATCATATCATAAGTTCGATCAATAGAAGAATTTTGGTGTAGTAATCCTTCAACAGTTATACTATAACGAATAGCCTTATTTTTATTTTTAATTTTTAAATGGCATAAATGTATATCATTCACTGACATATTCTCAGTTTCAAAGACTAACATAAATTTAACCATTTTTTTGTTCATTTTATAATCTTGGTGGCTATTAAGAAATAATAAAATTATTTCTTTGATAGATTCAAATTCATTTGTAGATGTTAATCTCATGGCTAAACCTATATTTTTTTCGAATAATTTTTCAAAGCATCGATTTAATAAGTTAAAGTTCACCTCTCGCGTCGAAATATCAGTAATATCATTGATAAAAATTACAGCTTGTGGCATGGAGGTAAGATCAATGTTGTAATATTCATTAAAAACAAATTGAAATAATTCGTTGAAATTTTGAAAACGTATAAACGCTTTAGAGTTTTTAGTCTGATCTTGAGGATAAAATTCATTGATATCCCTTTCAGTTGTTTCAGTAGCCAAATGATCACTAAACTCAAATTGATTAATTAATTCAATATATTGTGAAAAGTCAGTATCACTAAAACTTATCGAAGGTAAGGGGTCTAACTTAGAGTTAATTGTTCGGTATTGTTTTGGGCTACAACCTAAATAATTTTTAAATTGATTTGTAAAATTGGTATGACTACTAAATCCAGATTGTTCTGAAATAGCGTTAATCGAGTCCTCAGATGAAAGTAGTCTTTTTATAGAGTCAATCACTTTTAAACTTGTAAAATAATCTTTAAAGTTCATATTAAGATATCTTGCAAATAGGTTAGAACAATAAGATTCAGATATATTACAGTGTTGAGCTACTTCTCGTAGTGAGAGTGACTGTGATACTTTTGAATGAATAAATGTTAATCCTTCAGTAAACACTGAATGATTAACTGCAATTTGAGGAATATATTTTTTCTTATATCGAATGACTGCTTCTTTTAGAAGCGTCTGTATTATTTTAGAGATGGATTGCTCATCTTGATTTTCTCCTTTTATTAAATGTTGAATAGCTTGTAAAATAATTGTTTTAACAAAACTGCTTGATTGTAATAAATGCCTGTCAAAATAACATTTAAAAAATTTATTATCTTTACTATAAAAATAAATAACTGGAATAGAAAGTAATACGAGATTCGAAGCACTATTAATAAAATAGATGTCAGATTGATTAATGATAGCTATATGATTACCTAAATCTTTTGTTTCACCATTAATAGTGATTTTTAAGTCATTTGTAAGTGAAAACATTAGAATAATTCTATTAATATTGCGTTCAGGGGGAGAATGATATTCTTTATATATATTTAAAAAACATGTCATTGTATATTACATTAGCTCCTTGAATGAATTGAATAACTAAATTTAAATGTGACCGTGTATATCTATTTCGCTCAATTATTTAGTTGTTTTGATAGAATAATAAATGTAATTATAAGCGATTGATAAAGAAATAGTAATAGTAAAAAATAAAATTTTTCTTGGCTAAATACAGAAAATTGTTAGAAATTATAAGTTTCGCACAATATAAAAGTTGATTTAGGAATATAGGGTCATTATTTTGGAAAATTTAGATAGAGTCAAAAAAAGATTTTTACTACATAATTAATGTTAGATTTCGTTTCCTTTTAAAAATCTAAAAGAGCAATTTAGAGGTTTAGGGGAAGTTCGAATGAATTATAAAACGAAGTCACTGTAATTAAATGTACGCTGCTCATTTCAACGTTAATCGAAAGAACAATAAAAGGGATATCGACCATAACAAGACTCAACATGTTAGATGTGTCATTATTTAGTACTTATTACTAATTGAGTAAAAATGTTTCATGCTTATGTAATCTTTTAAAACTTTTCCAATTACATCAATGAATTTAACAACTAGAAAACACAAGCACCATGATCTGAAAACAACTCCATTAAAATTCTATTTCTTGATTATTAATTTTTTAAATTAAGATGAATAAACATTAGTATATGGGTAGTTTTGATGAAAGTTAAACATTTTATTTCAACATCAAGAATCAACATCGATGCACGTTTTAAATGTACCATAAGTTTATGTTCATTATTGAAGTAGCAACAATTAGAATTTTGAATTAAAATGACTCTCCCCCAAAGTAACATTTAATTTAAATTTTAAACATTGTCATGGTGTTCGTCGTAAAGTTTTAGATTTTATTAAGTATTCATATCGCTTTTAATTCTTTTCAACAAATAGTTTAAGGACATAGTCTCAAACATACTTATAAACTCCATTGTCTTATAAACTATAAATGTGAGTGATTTGATGAGTATCATTCTCATATAGATGTCATCATCTATAGGCGTACATTTTCGCAAGATTTTCTGTATAAACGATATGTACAGATTTTAAACTGCCTGCAAAGTTTTAAACCACTGTGCCGGCAGTTTTTTTATGTTCAAACCAAATATGACATATAAATAAAGATGTGTTTTTACGTATTCATCTTGTATGACGTAACATAATTGTTAAATGATTTTGTCACTTCATTTTGTAATATTGAGTATAGTACTTTGTTGTAAGTACTCGACAGCATATTTATCTGCTAAATTTTTTAAAAAAGACAACAGTTCAAAATAGTCAATTTGATTTTCAATATACAACTCCTTTAATTCTCGACTATGTTGTTTTTCATATTGTGTACATTGTTTTTTGAAGTACCCCCACATATGTTCAAAAGCATTGATGACTGAGCCTTTGGTCGGTGTAATGGTTAAAGCGTGCGCAATATGTTCTTCCACTTCATCCAATGTGGTAGGTGATTTTAGTAACGTTCTTATCGAATGATATGCATTTTGATCATGAAATAACACACGATATTTTTCTTCACGCCACAATTTTTCTATTTTTCCGCGTTCTTTCAACTAAAGCCCCTCCATAGTGATATTGATTTAACTGCAGATATTAAAGGTAGTTTAATATTTTTCAAGAAAAATGAATAGGGGTATTGTGTAAATGATTGGAACCGGTTACAATATAAGTAAGTGATTGGAACCGGTTCTAAAAGGAGGATGAATATGAGTTATAAAAAATCTGCTGAAGAAATACTTAAAGCAATTGGTGGTGAAGAAAATTTAGATGCAATGGCACATTGTGCAACTCGATTACGTTTAGTACTGAACGATGAGAGTAAAGTAGATGAAGATACCTTGTCTAATATGGACGTCGTCAAAGGAACATTCTCTACAGGTGGTCAATACCAAATTATTATAGGTTCAGGGACAGTAAATAAAGTATTTAATGAATTAGAAAAAATAACTGGAAAAGAAGCATCTACGACTTCAGAAGTTAAAGATAAATCATCTAAGCATATGAATCCTTTCCAAAAATTTGTGAAAATGTTATCTGATATCTTTGTTCCTATTATTCCGGCTATTGTAGCTGGTGGTTTGTTAATGGGATTAAATAATATTTTCACAGCTGAAGATTTGTTCTATGATGGTAAATCTATCATAGATGTGCATAGTCAATTTTCTGGCTTGGCTGATATGATTAATATATTCGCAAATGCACCTTTTACGTTATTACCAATACTTATTGGTTTTAGTGCAGCTAAGCGATTTGGTGGCAATCCTTATTTAGGTGCAGCGCTAGGTATGATACTCGTTCACCCTGGATTGATGAGTGCATATGATTTTCCAAAAGCTTTAGAAGCAGGAAAAGTTATTCCACATTGGGATGTCTTTGGGCTACATATTAATGAAGTTGGTTATCAGGGACAAGTATTACCTATGCTCGTAGCAACATATATTTTAGCTACAATTGAAAAATGGTTACGTAAGGTTATTCCAACTGTGTTAGATAATTTATTGACACCATTATTATCAATTTTTATTACAGCATTTATAACATTTTTATTTGTAGGGCCTGTCACTCGTCAATTAGGTTATTGGTTATCTGATGGATTGACTTGGTTATATGAATTTGGTGGCGCTATTGGTGGACTTATATTTGGTTTATTATATGCGCCAATCGTCATTACAGGAATGCACCATAGCTTTATTGCAGTTGAAACGACATTAATTGCTGATGCGACTAAAACTGGTGGCTCATTTATCTTCCCAATCGCAACTATGTCAAATATTGCACAAGGTGGTGCAGCTTTAGCTGCATTCTTTATCATTAAGCAAAATAAAAAATTAAAAGGTGTTGCTTCCGCAGCAGGTATTTCAGCTTTACTAGGAATTACAGAACCAGCAATGTTTGGTGTCAATCTTAAATTGAGATATCCATTTATAGGTGCTGTTGCAGGATCAGGTATAGGTGCTGCTTATATTTCATTCTTCAAAGTAAAAGCGATAGCACTTGGTACAGCTGGATTACCAGGATTTATATCTATAAATCCTACACACGCTGGTTGGTTGCATTACTTAATAGGAATGATAATTGCATTTCTTGTTTCAGTTGTCGTCACTTTAGTACTTTCTCGTAGAAAAGCAAATAAGACAGCTGTTGAATCATAGTAGGGACTTAAAATTTTGACACAATTTTAAATATATAATAATACCCTTAGTTAGATTGAGTGACAATCTATAACTAAGGGTATTTGTTGTTATAACTTTTGTTTTTTCCATAAAAAGATACTAACGATAGCTACTAGAATAAGTGAAATTCCTACAACAATAATCCAAGACACGTAACTATGATCGTCAATTGGTAAGGGTACATTCATACCAAAAAAACTAAAGACGAGTGTAGGAAGGGTCAAAAGAACCGTAAACAACGTTAATGTTTTCATGATGTTATTCATATCATTAGATAATAATGAAGCATACGAAGAAGTGATACTCTCAAGTATTCGTTGATGTAATTCAGTTGTTTCAATAGCTTGGTTGTTTTCTATCACCAAGTCTTCAAGTAGCTCTTCATCCTCTTCAAAACGTTTGATTGCAGGAAGACGAAACAGTTTTTTAATAATTGTGTCGTTACCTTTTAGTGCAGCTAAGAAGTATACTAAACTTTTTTCTACTTCCATTAGTTTAAAAAGCTGTTTGTTTGTAATGTTATTTTTGAGTTCTCTTTCAATACGAATCCTAGATTTATTCAGCAATCTTAAATTTCTATTGTAGTGATTAGCTATTGTTGTTAGTATTTCAAGTGCAAATCGACTGTGAAATTTTAAGTTAATATCTTCTTGTTTAGCAAAGTTTTCTAAAAATTCATTTTCAGCATCGCAAACAGTCATAACGATACCATTTCCAATAATAATGCCTAATGGGATGGTCACAAAGGACAAGACACGTCGATTGGTAGAATTGACGATAGGTAAGTCAATAATAATTAGCGAGTATCCAGTATCTTCGTCATATTCAATACGTGCACTCTCTTCAGAGTCTAACGGATCTCGAATAAAATCCTCAGGTATATTGTAAAATTCCATCAAACCTTCAATTTCTTCTCTATCTGGTTCTACTACATTTATCCATGAAGCGCTATGATTGATTTCAGTTTCAATAATTTGTGAAGGATGATGAAGTGCGTGTTTATAAGCTGTAATCATAATTAATAGTTCCTTTCAAAGTCCACTAGAATAAGGATGATACTAAAGTTAGTTAAATAAATTTTAAACTTTTAAATTTGTGGCATCAAACTTCTTAAACTTCGGACATAATTTTTAAATATCATACTCTCTTGGTCTAAATATGATATATAAAGTTGAATCACATTCATATTGTATAGTTAGTTATAAGAAAAGCAGATGAATTTTGCTATATTATCAATCTAGCTACTAATAACTTTAGATTGTACATTAATCATTAAATATATAATTTATCTTTAAGGCATATGCAGATTGCTTAAGATTTAATAGTATGGTTAATTATAATAAACTTTATACAACTTATTCAATCTTCGAATTTTTGTTGATCACTTAGTAAGGTGATTCTAAAATGAGTAAACTTTATTTTATATTACAAATTGCCATTTTGCTACATTCTTAATTGATTTATTAACTTTATGATTTATCTATACTTGTATTTAGTTTACTAGTTAAAATTTCTATTTTTATATTTGTGTCTAATTCGAAAAAATTAGAATAGTTATTGTTAAAACAAGTGATTATGTCTAATATGAAAAACGGAGCAAAATTTTTGTATGAAAGGAGGAGGGTTCGGTGTTAAAAATAATGTCTAAATTTAGTGCTACGTTAGTTATTATGTTTTTAATAACTTTATCACCTATTTTTCAATATCAAGCTTCTGCACATGCGACTTTAGAAAAATCAATACCACAACAGCAAGGGATTATTAAACACAAACCAGAAGTAATCAAGTTAGAGTTTAATGAACCTGTGAATACCAAATACTCAAGTGTGACCTTATTTGATGATAAAGGTAAAAAGATTAAAGACCTTAAACCAATCACAACTGGATGGTCACAGACAGTCGTATTTTCATCTGATCAAATTGTTAATGGGACGAATACAATTGAATGGCATACGGTATCTGCGGATGGACATGAAGTTGGAGATACGTTTGAATTTTCAGTTGGAAAAGTGACGGCTAAAGATGTAGATACATCTTCTCCTTTTTATGAACAGTCTAAATTTTGGTTTGGATTATTAAGATATGTTACAGAAGGTGCAACCTTTCTACTTATTGGCTTGTTTTGGTTAAATGGTATTGCTAAGAAACGAGGATTAAGACAATTTAATGTGTTACCAAAGCAATCAGGAATTGCATGGATTATGGCTATGTCAGTACTCGTGAGTCTCGTTGTTTACATGATGACACTCACATCTGATATATTAGAAGATATTTTATCATTTAAATTAGAAGTGATAATGCAATTTCCATATATATTAAGCTCTATTTCACTAATCATTTTGTTTATACTTTTCGTATTAAAGGATATGGAAAAAATATGGTACTGGCTCATTTCAATAATTATGATTGCTGTGATAAGTATGTCTGGACACGTGTGGTCACAACAAGTGCCATTATGGTCAATCATCATAAGAACAATTCATCTTATAGGGCTAACGTTATGGTTAGGTTCACTCGTATATCTCATTTGTTATGCTATTAAAGTGAAAACTGATCAGTTGACGAATGTAAGACGCATGCTTTTAAAAGTTAATATCATTGCTGTGATTATGATCGTTTTTCCAGGGATTTTAATGGCTATTGATGAAACGAATATTTTAACACTTTGGAATAACATCAAAGCGTGGTCCATATATCTTATTATAAAAATTGTGGGAACAATGACAATGATGCTGCTAGGTTTGTATCAGACGATGCGAGCTTTGAAACAGCACCAACAGGTCAATCGTTATGCGCTTATATTTGAGTTGTTAATCGGTATTATTTTAATTTTTGCAGGTATTATGATGAGTCAAATGAATATACCTAGTTAAGGAGGAAAACGATGTTACGCAAGTTACTACCACTGACTTTAATAGTGTTTTTTGGTTTAGGATTTTTTAAGTTTGCAGATGCACATGTCACACTGAATCCAAACGAAAGCGAACCTGAGTCGTATGATAAGTACGATGTACGCGTACCAGTTGAGCAAAATGATCATACAGTGAAAGTAGAATTAGATGTGCCGAAGGGATTAAACGTTGAGAGTGTTAAACCTGTCCAAGGTTTTGAACATCATTTTTCGAAAGATAAAAAGGGAAATATTACCAAAGTTACTTGGACAGCTACTGGTAAAGGTATTGGTCCACACGAATTTATTGAGTTCCCTATTGTAGTGGCAAATCCTAAAGAAGAAGGAAAGTTCAAATGGAATGCTATTCAAACTTATGATAATGGAGATGTAGTTAAATGGACTGGTAAAGAAGATAGCGAACACCCAGCACCAACTACAACTGTAAAAAAAGGAGCAAATCCAAATGACACGCATTCTGACTCAAGTCAAGGTGATTCTATCGCTTTATGGATAGTTGCTATCTTAGCAATTGTGATTTCGTTGATTGCACTTTTTAAACAAGCGCGTTCTAAAAAGTAATCATTAACGGGTTAGAAATATATATACATTTTTCTAATTTAAAGCAATCCACTTAGATCTATATTTAAAAAATTGCATTCATCATTTATCAAGATTGATTAGGATGTGAGTTATTTAATTCAAATATCTTTCTCACTTGATTGCGTTTATTCTATGGTCGCTATTTTGTCACTTTAACTAACACAAATATGTTTTATAATATAATCTTAAGGAGGATTCTTTATGCGTAGATTATTATACTCTTTTTTATTTTATATGATCATAGGCTTATTAAGTGGCTTTTACTACAGAGAATTAACTAAAGCGCATGACTTTGTGGGTGACACGCAATTGTCTTTAGTGCATACACATACACTTATCTTAGGAATGTTTATGTTTTTACTCTTATTACCACTTGAAAAAGTATTTAAATTAAGTAGTTACTACTTATTTAATTGGTTCTTTTTCGTGTATCATTTAGGTGTGTTAATCACGATTTCAATGATGACAGTTAAAGGTACATTCCAAGTTATTGGTAAAAAATTTTCACCTGAAATGTTTGCGGGATTTGCAGGCATAGGTCATACAGGTATGCTTGCTGGTTTACTGTTACTGTTTTTCTTATTAAGACAGGCTATTCTTACAGAACCTAAAAAATAAAGTCGAAATACTAAAAAATGTTTGGTAGAGTGGATTTAGATTTTAAATAACCAGATAGGTGATAGGTAATGACTAAGATTCACTTTGAAGCACCCAGTCCCGAGGATTACTGTAATTTAAGAGCTAATGCTGGAATGAGTAGTAAATCGATTGAAGCGGCAATAAAGGGGCTTCCTCATGCATGTTTTAATGTGACCCTTTATGAGAATGATATGTTGATTGGTATGGGGCGAGTGATTGGAGACGGTGGCACAGTTTTCCAAATCGTCGATATTGCTGTGAAAGATACATATCAAGGGTTGGGTCATGGAATGACAATTATGCATGAAATAATGAAGTATATTGAGAGTGTTGCTGAAGAAGGTACATATGTGAGCTTGATAGCAGATTATCCGGCAGATCAATTATACGAGAAGTTTGGATTTAAAAGTACTGAGCCCTATTCAAAAGGTATGTATATCAAATATTAAATATTAAAGAAAAAACGTCATAAAATGCATTTGCTTTTGCATCTTGTGACGTTTTTTAGTTATTTAAACATTGAAATCAATGACAATACGTCCAGTATTATGATGATTGATGACTTGATCGATAGCTTTTGGGATTTCATCGAATGAAATAACATGTTTGATGTCATGTAATTGTTGTGGTTTTAAGTCTTTTGCAAGTCTTCTCCAAACACGTTTTCTTAGTTTAATTGGAGTAAATACTGAATCAATACCAATTATACTTGCTCCTCTTAAAATGAAAGGAAAGACGGTTGTTTCAAAATTGTTACCACCAGTCATGCCAATTAATGCAACACTTCCATTGTTATCCAATCGTTTGACGATGTACGGTAAGTTTTCACCACCAACTGGATCAATAGCTGCTTGCCATGTTCTCTTTTCTAATGGTTTACTATTATCTTCTGGTAAACGGCCAATTACCTCTTTAGCACCAAGCTTTTTAAGTTTTTCTTCAGCATCATCTCTGCCTGTACTTGCAATAACATCATACCCTAAGTTATTTAACATGAGTAATGAAATCGTACCGACGCCTCCAGTGGCACCTCGTACAAGCACTTCTTTACCTTCAATAGACATACCTGATTTTTCAAGTTGTTCTATAGCTAAACCTGCTGTATAGCCAGCAGTACCATAAATCATAGCTTCTTCCAATGTTAAATCTTCAGGTAATTCAATCACCCATTCTGATTTAACACGTGCATATTCACTGAATCCTCCATAATGACTTACACCTAAATCATAACTTGTTACGATGACTTTATCTCCAACTTCAAAGCCTGGAGCATTTGTTTCTTCAATGGTACCTGCTAAATCTATACCGGGCACCATCGGATATTGTTTTACTATTTTGTTATGATCCTGAGTGGCTAGTGCGTCTTTATAATTTATGCCAGAATAATGTACTTTTATTAAAACGTCACCGTCAGGTAAGTCATCTTTAGTTAGTTCTTTATAACTATTTGAAACAATACCGTTATCATCTTGATCAACTACAAAAGCTTTGAATTTTTCTACCATATTTCTACACTCCTTTAATGATGAATTGAATCAATATTAAATTTTAAAGATATTCTTTCATGCTTCCCTTGATATTACCTTGTTTTTATTTTTAATATAAGGAAAATTCTTTTATAACAAACTTTACATCATTCATTGTATAATTTAATTTGAAAATTTAAAACTTATTAATAGCAAAAATGTCAATGTACACATCTAATTCACAAAATTAATTTTTTAAGATTTTAAAGAGGGGGATTTAAATGGGGGAAAGGATAAGAAGTGTTCAAATAACTGAGGTAGAGCAACTACAACTAATTGCTAAAAGAACATTTTTTACAACGTTTAGAGAATCTTATAGTGATGAGGACTTCAATCAATTTTTCAATGATGCATATGATATAGATATGTTGAGAAAAGAATTGGAACAAAGTAATTCTTTTCATTATTTTTATGAAGTTGATCAAAATATAGTAGGTTTCTTGAAATTGAACATTAATGATGCTCAGACTGAAAATAAAGGACAAGCATATTTGGAAATACAACGCATTTACTTTGATGAAGCATTTCAAGGGAGTAGTAGAGGACAATTATTTATCAATTTAGCTATTGATCAAGCTATCAAATTTGGGAAATCGAAAATATGGCTTGGTGTTTGGGAGCATAATCCTAAAGCGCTTAGTTTTTATAAAAATAGGGGATTTAGAGTTACAGGGTCGCATCAGTTTTATACCGGAAGTGTAGTAGATAATGATTTGATTATGGAAATGGATGTTCCTACAAACTATAAATAAAGTTTATAGTTCATTCACAAAATATAAATGAGCTAGGGTTATGTTTAATATTGTTCGCATTTAGCATTAATATTAGATATAATTGTAGCGTTGAATTTTAGTACAATATCTATGTAATTGTATTCAAAGTGAAGTCATCTAAATTAAAAATGCAATCAATATATATAGATAAGGTTTATATTTTTAATAGGTAATGATAGTTATTATAGTGACATTTAAACATACAACCAAAATTTTATAAGATGTTGTCGATTTAATATAGAGAGAAAGGACGTATAGTATGAATAAACTGACAATTATTGTCACGTATTATAATGCGGAGGAATACATCACAGGTTGCTTAGAGAGTATTAAGCAACAACGTACACAAGATTTTAATTTGATTATTGTGAATGATGGGTCGACAGACCAAAGTAAAAAATTAATGGATGAAGCTATTAAAGACTATGATAAAAATATTCGATTTATCGATTTAGATGAAAATAGTGGTCATGCACATGCGCGTAATATTGCATTAGAAGAAGTGGAAACACCTTACTTTATGTTTTTAGATGCAGATGATGAATTAGCTTCTTATGCAATCACGTTTTACTTAGAAAAGTTTAATAATACTGATGGTTTAATTGCTCCAATACATTCTTTTACTACACAACGTCCGCAATTTGTTGATTTAGATCGAGTAAGGGTTGAATATTTTAATGCCGAAGGGAATATTAATTCATTTTTAAGAAAACAGTCAGCTTGTAATATTATTTTTAGAACAGCTATTGTCAAGGCGCATCATATTCGATTTAATGAAAATTTAAATACATATGTGGATTGGTCATTTGTTCTTGAGTATATGAAGTATGTAAATAAGTTTGTTCGTATTTTTAACTTCCCATTTTATTTCCGTGGGGAAGTCTATGATCCATTTGAAACACTTACTTTAAGTGAACAAAATTTTGATATTTTATTTAAAGATTACGTCAACAGCTTTTATGATGCCATTAAAAGAGCAACAAACCCAAAAGTTAGAGAATTTATTGTCACTAAAATGGGAAATAAAATTGCTAATGAATTTGAACCAACTCGATATGATATTAATGAACGCTATCAAACACATAAGGATACGCTTGTTGAATTATCGAAATTTTTACATGTCCATTTAGTTAAAAATCAAAAGCTAATAAATAAAATTGAAACAATTTTGTTAATGAATAATGAAACTGATAAAGCTTTTAAAGTTAATCAATTTAGAAAAACGTTGCGACATGTTAAAAATATTGTTTTAAGAAGAAAAAATAAAGAACGTTCATTGTATGACTTAACAGATAAAGAAGATAATGTTAAACCGAAAACGATTGTCTTTGAATCGTTCGGTGGTAAGAATTACAGTGATAGTCCAAAGTATATTTATGAATATATGCAAAAGTATTATCCTAATTATCGCTATATATGGTCATTTAAGAATCCCGATAAAAATGTGGTACCAGGTAGTGCTGAAAAGGTTAAGCGTAATTCAGCAGAGTATTATCAAGCTTACTCAGAAGCAAGTCATTGGGTATCAAATGCCCGCACACCACTTTATTTAAATAAAAAAGAAAATCAAACGTACATTCAAACTTGGCACGGTACACCATTAAAACGGTTAGCGAATGATATGAAAGTGGTTCGTATGCCGGGCACTACGACTCCAAAGTATAAGCGTAATTTTAATCGTGAAACATCACGTTGGGATTATTTAATTTCGCCAAACAGATATTCAACTGAAATATTTAGAAGTGCTTTTTGGATGGATGAAGAGAGAATATTAGAGATAGGTTATCCTAGAAATGATGTATTAGTGAATAGAGCCAATGATCAAGAGTATCTAAATGAAATTAGAACTCACTTAAATTTACCTAGTGATAAAAAGGTTATTATGTATGCTCCGACCTGGAGAGACGATGAATTTGTGAGCAAAGGAAAATATTTGTTTGAATTAAAAATTGATTTAGACAACCTTTATAAAGAACTCGGAGATGATTATGTGATTTTATTACGCATGCATTACCTCATTTCTAACGCACTTGATTTATCCGGTTATGAAAATTTTGCAATTGATGTTTCAAACTATAATGACGTCTCTGAATTATTCTTAATAAGTGATTGTTTAATTACAGACTATTCATCAGTAATGTTTGATTATGGTATTTTAAAACGCCCTCAATTTTTCTTTGCATATGATATAGACAAATATGATAAAGGATTACGAGGATTCTATATGAATTATATGAAAGATTTACCAGGACCAATTTATACAGAACCATATGGCCTAGCTAAAGAACTAAAAAATTTAGATAAAGTGCAACAGCAATACCAAGAAAAAATAGATGCATTTTATGATAGATTTTGCTCTGTAGATAATGGTAAGGCGTCTCAATATATTGGAGATTTAATTCATAAGGATATCAAGGAACAATGATAAATTTCATACTTAATTAATAATTATAGGGTATAATATTAATGAGCAATTAATATTATGCCCTTTTTAATATTTTAATTGAAATTCAATTCAACATGATAAAGAGACAAAGTAGGAGGCGGTTTCAAATGAAAAAAGTATTAGCAAGTGCAACGATTTTATCATTAATGTTAGTAGGCTGTTCCAATGGAGGAAATGATGAATCGAGTCATAAAGATGATAGTTCCAAAACAGAACAAAAGGATAAATCATCATCTCAACATGACTCAAAAAAAGATTCGAAACGTAATGATACGATTAATAAGCAAGACAATCAGGAAAATAACAATAATAAAGAACGAACAAGTAATCAAAATCCAAATGTAGGAGAGCAACGAACAAGCGAAAGACCAACAACAAATTCAAACGGAAATTCATCGGATAATCAAAATAAACAACAGCAATCAGTACAAGATAATCAGAATAAATATGTAGCACCATACCAAAGTGAAAATGCGACACGTGTTGCTCGATATCTTTCTCCATTTGAGGGCGACCGCAGTCAAGCTTTGCAGCAATTACCAAATTTTGAAACTGCACTTTCCATTGCCAAAAATGAAGCTAATATGTATGGAAGCGAAAATAAATCATATAATGATTATTCAATAGAACAAACAGAAGATGGATTTAGATATGTGTTTAGCTTTAAAGATCCATCAAAAAGTAATACTTACTCAATTGTAACGCTTAATCGACAAGGTCAACCTACTGTTGTAGATCCTAACTTCCAACCTTAGTTGTAAGTAAAGTGAATTTCAACACGAATGAGTCATACTAAGATAACTATAAAAAGCGAGCAAAATCATTTCTGTATTCCATAATGAGTTTGCTCGCTTCTATATTGAAAATCATCAATAAGATGAATCACTTATTTCAATTGATTAGAAATAAGTTTACTAATATATTCAAATGACTGATTATTTTTATTTGTATATTTATTGTTTAATTGTGGAATGCTATCAGTAATTAAATCATTCATTAATAGTTCAGCATCGGTATACCAAACAGGTTTTAAGGTGTCTATTACGTCTTGATAGACACCACGTTCTTCGACATATTGAGAGTGATTGGGTGTATATAAGCAACCTTTTTTATCTACGGTTAAAGCATCAAAAATAATTGATGAGTAGTCTGTCAAAACAACATCTGAAATAATAATTAAGTCTTGTGTTTCAATATTATTAGGCGGAATAATTACACCTTCAGGAACCAAGTCATTCTGACTCTCGACGTGTCCTTTATAGATAACATTATAATGTTTTAATAACTGTTCATTAATAGGAAATACATCATCATCAGATGAATTTGTTTTCCATGTTGGAGCATATAATAATACTCGCTTAGTAGGATCTATATTTATCTCGCTAAATATACGTTTATGTAAACCTACATCATTGATACGATTTAATAAATAATTATTTCTAGGATATCCTACAGGTAATATATCAATTTTTTGACTAGGAAACGCTGATTCAAAGTATGTTTTTGATTCTTCTGAATCTACAACTAAATAATCTTGTTGTGTCCATTTATTATATTTTCGAGCTCGGTAGTTATATATATTTAAATTTTGATGTGGCTCTTTACTATCTAAAAATAGTTTTTTAATAGGTGTCCCATGCCATAATTGAATGATTTTACCATTAGGGTGAATATCGTCAGGAATATAGCTTTCCGTGATGACAAAAGTAGCTGTTTCAATTAAATTCTTCACATTTTCATCGTTGGTTGAAATAAAATGTGGTCCTGTTCTCTCATCTGTTATAAAGTAAGACTCTATCATAGGATTATGTTTAACAAAGTAATTAAATAAATACTTAGAGTTTCCTCGATACCCAAAATCAAATCCTAGAAAAACGACGTGGTTCTTAAGTTTTGATGAATCCTTTTTATAAATATAGCTAATCTCTTTGTGTTTTCTAACTGAATAATTCTTAATAGGAGTTACTAACCATCTTGGAGCTTTAAATTTAGTACTAAGTAGTACTGAATCATAATATCTAATACTATCGTGATCGTTAAATGGTACACGCGTAAATGGGATTCTTTGTTTATGTGCATAAGCGATGGTGTTTAAAAAGAATTTATCTCTATAAGTTAAATCATTACGATCAAATGAGCGCCAAAATCCCTTGCTCGTTTTTAATGGTTCTTTAAAGTCTAATACGACATGACCTTCAACTGCGATATGCCCTTTTAGAATTGTTAATAATGCTAAATCAAAGATATTTTCAACTTCAAATTTATCAATAAGTTCTAATGTTGAATTAATTTCATAAATAACATTTGGATATAAATTAATATTTTTAACCCAGTCCTCAAAATCAACAAAGTCTAACCCGAAGTATTTACAATCGTTTAAATAATAATTGTTAATTGTATAGTCAACTAAAAATGAAGTCTTAGGTAAAGTGATGGCTTTAATCATGGACTGATGAATTTGAATTTCATTCGAATAGGGAATGACATGCGTATAGCCGTCGCTAAGTGCACGTTCCATTTGCTCTTTTAACTTGTCCATATTTGAAATATTTATTTGCTTTATCATAAATCTTCCTTCAATCTCTTAACGATATTTGTTAGTTTTTATTTTATCATGGCCCATAATATAATTCATGTAAACATAACATAAAAATAAATATATATGTTTTTAACCTGTGAAATTAAAGCGCTTAACTACTATAAATATTAAGGTTTATTAATTTTTAATACCCCTTTACATTCATGTCACACCATTGTAAATTATTTAAGAAAATGTTATATTTTTCTTGTGAAAATGGTCACGATATGCTTGTGGGGATCGTACTGATTTAATAGGTATTTATCACATATTAATAAGGGGACAGTATGCGTCTACCTAGTCTTCATGACTAAAGATTTAATGAGGAGAGTTCAATATGTTAGTAGAATCTTTTAATCCATTTGGTAATTTACTATTATCATCTTTAATTGCGGCAATCCCTATCATTTTATTTTTACTGTGCCTTACAGTATTTAAAATGAAAGGAATTTATGCTGCTATCACAACCCTTGTGGTTACATTATTAATTGCAATTCCTTTCTTCAAATTACCAGTAGGAATTGCCTCTGGCGCGGTTGTTGAAGGTTTCTTCCAAGGTATCTTCCCAATCGGATATATTGTTATTATGGCAGTATTATTATATAAGATTACTTTGAAATCGGGGCAATTCGCAACTATTCAAGACAGTATTACAAGTATTTCACAAGACCAAAGAATTCAGCTTCTTTTAATTGGTTTTTCATTTAATGCATTCTTAGAAGGCGCTGCAGGATTTGGTGTTCCAATTGCAATTTGTGCACTTTTATTAGCGCAACTTGGCTTTAGACCACTACAAGCAGCTATGTTATGTTTAGTAGCTAACGCTGCATCTGGTGCATTCGGTGCAATTGGTATTCCGGTTGGTGTTGTAGATACACTTAACTTACCTGGTCATGTAGAAGCGATGGGAGTTTCACAAACATCAACATTAACTTTAGCAATTATTAACTTCTTTATTCCTTTCTTGCTTATCTTTATCGTAGATGGTTTCAAAGGAATTAAAGAAACTTTACCTTCAATTCTTGTTGTTTCTGTCACTTATACAGTTTTACAAGGATTACTTACAGTGTTTAATGGTCCAGAATTAGCTGATATCATTCCATCACTTGCTTCTATGTTAGCATTAGCTTTATTCTCTAAGAAATTCCAACCTAAGAATATCTTTAGAGTTCAAAAAGATGTTAAACCAGAAGCACCGAAAAAACTTAAAGGTAAAGAAGTCTTATTTGCTTGGAGTCCATTCATTATCTTAACTGTCATTGTTATGATTTGGAGTGCACCTTCATTTAAAGCATTATTTACACCAAAAGGTAAATTATCTGCTTTAGTTGCAAACTTTGACTTACCTGGTACATTCAGTAATATTTCACACAAACCAATTACTTTATCATTAAACTTAATTGGTCAAACAGGTACAGCAATCTTAATTACAATTATTATTACTGTTTTAATGGCTAAAAAAGTTAACTTTGGTGATGCTGGTCGTTTATTTGTTGAAGCATTTAAAGAATTATGGTTACCAATCATAACAATTTGTTTCATCTTAGCAATTTCAAAAATCACAACATATGGTGGTTTAAGTAATGCTATGGGACAAGGTATCTCAAAAGCAGGAAGCATATTCCCAATATTATCACCAATCCTTGGTTGGATCGGCGTATTTATGACTGGTTCAGTTGTTAATAACAACTCTTTATTCGCGCCAATTCAAGCTTCTGTAGCACAACAAATTGGTACAAGTGGTTCACTACTTGTAGCTTCAAATACAGCAGGTGGAGTTGCGGCGAAACTTATTTCTCCACAATCAATTGCCATTGCAACAGCAGCTGTTAAAGAAGTAGGTAAAGAATCTGAATTACTTAAAATGACATTACGTTATAGTATTGGATTACTTGTATTTGTCTGTATCTGGACATTTATCTTGTCATTCATTCTGTAAATCAAAATTTATTGAAATGTATTTTTCATATACAAAGCCCGAAATGAAGCTATAAAGTCATTCATTTCGGGCTTTCAATATCTTACTTTTGGATGTCGAATTTTAGGTAATCTTTTAAAATGATGCAATTGTTATATAAATTCTCATTTGAAAAATAGGAGTGAGACAGTTCGTTTTAAATGAACTAAGTCTCACTCCTATTTTTATTTAAACATAGACATAAATAATTGATATATATGATCCGGACTAAATTGTTTCAACGTATCTTTACTATTTTCAACGATGTGATCTAACTCATTATAATGTTGTGTTGTTAAATCGATACGTTTTGCAAGTTCAGACACATTTTCATAGTTTACTAAATAACCATTATCTCCGTTATTAATGATTGAATCTGGCCCTACATTGCCTTCAAAACTTATTACTATATTATCTTGCACCATTGCCTCTAAAATAATCATTCCGAAACCTTCATTGCGTGAAGGTACAACAACGATTTTACTTTGTGCAAGTTTATTATTTAATTCTTGCGTTGGCTCATATATTTTAATCAAATCATTTAAATGATATTGATTAATAAAGTCAACAAGTAATGTTTTCTTACTACCAGAACCATAGATGTGAACGTCATAATTCAATTGACGCAAGTCTTCTTGTATTAAACGAATACTCTCTAATAATAAATCATACCCTTTTTCATATTCTAAACGTCCGGCGCTAATAATACGATTTTTCTTTGGAGCAGCAATTCTTTTTTCAGTAACCATATTAGGTATAACATATACAGGAGTTTTAAGTTGTGATTGATATTTTTGCTGATCTGCGACTGTTAACGTTGTAATCTTATTGATATTACGGTACGCAGCAATAATTTCCTTTTGATACTGATCAGGGTGAGCATCAAAATTCATATGTTCCATTGCGATGGTCACTATTTCAGCTTTAGCATATTTAGAAATGAGAATATTAAAGCTAGCTCTTGTTCCAACGAGTACATCAGTTTTAATATGCTTGATTGCTTTAATCATTTTTTTCTCTACATAACTCGAAAACTGACTTTTACCTGGCTCAAATTGAGAAATCACTTTTGTATTTAAAAAGGGGGTATATTTTTTGATACGATTTGCCGTAATAGCTCTAGTATTTTTAAGCTTTAAACGATAATCCACTAAGACTTTAACTTTTATTGCGGAATGTAATTCAAAATATGGAGAGTCTGTGCCTCTAAAAACTGAAATAATTGTTACAGGATGTCCTTTTTCTGCCAGTGTATTTGCAAGTTGTGTCACCGACTTTACCGTTCCGCCCATTGCATAAATATTATGCATAAAAAATGTGAACGACTTCATTGCGTTAAACACCTCATTGTTTTCTATGATATTTAAGTTATTATAACATTAGTTCGTATATATGGGGTAACATGTAAACAATTGTAATTTGAATTGCGTAATGAAGCTATTCTCATAATGTTGACTTTTATTCTTTTGTGTAACACAATTTATATATATAATTAAATTAGTTTAATTAATGGTTATGATAAGGAAGAAATGAGCACTTCCTTAAAAGACGCTTAGATTTTTTTGCAATAAAGAGAAAGCGCTTTAATTTTATTAAAGACATCGACATCTATGAGTGTCAATCGTTCCATTTATTTATTAAAAAAGGGGGACTGTGTTTGTTATGAATACTCAACATAGCAAAACAGATGTCATCTTAATAGGTGGCGGAATTATGAGCGCAACATTAGGAACTTTACTAAAAGAATTAACACCAGAAAAAGATATACTATTGTTCGAAAGATTGAGTCAACCTGGAGAAGAAAGTTCAAATGTTTGGAATAATGCTGGAACAGGTCATTCTGCATTGTGTGAATTGAACTATACGAAAGAAGGTCAAGATGGTTCAGTAGATATTACTAAAGCAATTCACATCAATGAGCAATTTCAATTATCTAAACAGTTTTGGGCATATTTAATACGTGAAGGTCATATTGAAAGTCCGGATAAATTTATTCAATCAGTGCCACATATGAGCTTTGTCAAAGGGGAAGAAAATGTTAAATTTTTAAAAAGTCGAGTGGCGAGTTTACAGAAAAATGTATTATTTGAAAAAATGAAAATATCCCAAGATCCAGAAAAAATTAATTCATGGGTTCCTTTAATGATGGAAGGACGCCAATCAGATGAAGCAATTGCCATCACGTATGACGAGACAGGTACAGATGTTAACTTTGGTGCTTTGACTAAAAAGTTAATAGCTAATTTACAACAAAAAAATGTTGGCATTAATTATAAACATGAAGTTTTAGATATAAAAAAATTAAATAATGGTAACTGGCAAGTTGTGGTTAAAGATTTAAATACATCAAATGTAATGAATTATGAATCTAAGTTCGTCTTTATCGGAGCTGGTGGTGCAAGTTTACCTTTATTACAAAAAACAAAGATTAAGGAATCTAAACACATTGGTGGTTTCCCGGTAAGTGGCTTATTCTTACGATGTAAAAATCCAGATGTCATACATAGACATCATGCAAAAGTCTACGGTAAAGCCGAGGTAGGTGCACCTCCAATGTCAGTTCCACATTTAGATACACGATTTGTTAACGGTGAAAAATCATTACTATTTGGACCTTTTGCAGGGTTTTCGCCGAAATTCTTGAAAAATGGTTCATATTTAGATCTAGTTAAATCTGTAAAACCTAATAATATGATTACAATGTTAAGTGCTGGCGTAAAAGAATTTAATTTGACGAAGTATCTAGTTTCTCAATTAATGCTTTCAAATGAAGAACGGATCAATGATTTGCGTGTATTCTTACCAGAAGCGAAAGATGAAGATTGGGAAGTAATTACTGCAGGTCAACGTGTTCAAGTAATTAAAGATACAGATAAGTCTAAAGGTCAATTACAATTTGGTACGGAAGTGATAACATCAGAAGATGGTTCACTTGCAGCACTATTAGGTGCTTCACCTGGTGCTTCGACTGCTGTTGATATCATGTTTGATGTCTTGCAACGTTGTTACAAATCAGAGTTTAAGTCATGGGAACCAAAAATTAAAGAAATGGTCCCATCATTTGGTTTAAAATTGTCAGATCATGAAGATATGTATCATTCAATAAATGAAGAAGTAAAAAAATACTTGAATGTAAAGTAATATTTTAAAAAATCACCATTAAATGATTAAAAATAAGTTATCATTTAATGGTGATTTTATATATGGCGTATAGTTTAATTAATGAAATGTTTTAAATACATCATATTTTGTTATGAATCCAATTGATAGTTTAAAGAATACATACTAAATAAATAGTTTTACAATAAATTGTGTTTTATCATCTGAAGTGAGCGTAATGTTACCATGATGAAGATGAATGATTGATTGGGTAATGGCAAGACCTAGACCATTACTACTAGATTCGTCACTCAGTTTATAAAAGCGATCGAAGATATGTTTCGCATCTTCTTCTGCAATCGTTCCATCATTTTCAATATTAAATATAATCAAATGATTTGTACTAGTTAGAGTGACATTAATCATGCTATTTTGAGGAGCATATTTCATTGCATTAATGATGAGGTTATTGAAAGCTTGATGTAATAGTCTTTCATTTCCTCGGAAATACAAATCTTCCAATTCAGTAAATAAAACTAAATCTTTTTCATCAGTTCGAAATTGTTCATGTCTAATAATATCCTTTATTAAAGTATTTAAATGGACATTATCGTTAAAAGTAAGGTGGGAAGCATTATCTAATTCAGATAAAAGTAGCAATTCCTTAGTTAGTTCACTTACTTGATTAGTGATTTCAAACATTTCATTGATATATAGTTGTTTCTCTTCTTCATTTTGCGTCAATTCAAGTTGTGTAAGCAATCGTTGTAAATGTGTAAGCGGTGTTTTAATTTCATGAGATACATTTTGGACAAAATGTTGTCTCATTTGATCTACTTGTCCTAAATTTTGACGCATTGTATTGAAACGTGATTGCAGCGTTCCAATTTCATCATGACGTGTTTGTTTGATAGGCGTACTGAAATCACCTTTCATAATTCGAGTTGTTGCATTTTTTAATGCGGTCACTGGTTTAATAATAGAATATGTTGATGCAATGACTAGTGAAATTGAAATAATAAGTAAAAGTGTTATCAATACAGCTAAGAAAATTCTAAATTCGCTAAAAGTTTCCCCGATATCTGGACGCATAAAAACTGCTAATGCCCCATCATCTGTTTTAAATTGAATACCTACTGTATTATCCGTTTCATTATCGAAGAACCCTGTTACAAAAAATGCATAAGGTTTATTTTTAATACCGTGATAATCTTCACCGTTGAGCACTTTTTTGATTGCAGACTGACTTATAGTATTTTTACGAAAAGTTTCCCCATAAAAATGTTTGGTTCCATGTTCGTTGACAGTCATAATTTGATAATTCATTTGACCTAAATGTTTCAAATACGTATCTAGAGGTTTAGGTTTTTGTGTTCTTTCATATTCACGAGCTTCTTTAAGTGTGCGCATAATTTTTGCATCATTAGAAGCTTTCAAATGAAAGTGATAATAAATATTCGTAAAAAGAAAACTCATTAATGCACTAAACAAAATGACTGTAATTGCATATATAGCAATTCTCGAATATAATGTTTTAAACATTTTGGTCCACCCTATATCCTTGACCTCTTACAGTTTGAATCGATACTGATGATTTCAATTTAGATAAACGTTGACGTAATCTTTTAATATGAACATCAACAGTACGATCATCTCCTTCATAATCGAAGCCCCAAATTTTTTCAATAATATCATCTCGAGTGAAAATATGTTTAGGATTAGAGGCTAATAAAAATAACAACTGAAATTCTTTGTTTGGAAGATTCATCGTTTTTGAACCCACGGTAATTTCCATATAAGACTGATTTAATATTAAGTTGCCAAGTTGTAACTCGTTATCAGCATTAATTTGATATCGTCTTAAGACAGCTTTAATTCTAAATAATAATTCTTTAACTTCAAAAGGTTTAGTGACATAATCGTCAGTGCCACTTAGAAATGCACGTTCTTTATCACTTAATGCATCTCTAGCTGTCAACATTATGACAGGAATATGATAATCATCTTTCAAAGTCTGACAAAGCTCAAAACCATCCATTCCACTCATCATAATATCTACTATCGCAATATCAACATTTTTATTTTCAAGAAAATCTAGTGATGCTTCTCCACTTGTGAAAGTATGTGTTTGAATACTTTCTCTTTCTAAATGACTTGAAACATATTGCAATAACTTTTCATCATCGTCTACGATTAAGCAATTAATCATATGTTTACGCTCCTATACTTTTTAATAATTATACTACGATAAAGAAAATTATGAACAAAATCATACTTGTTCATATTGAGTTCATATTTTCTTCTTAAACTTAACATATAAAGAAACGGGAGAGGATATCAATGAATCTAGCTTGGAAAGAGATTAAATTTTATAAGTTCAGATTTATACTAATCATGTTCATTATTTTTCTAATGGCGATTATGGTTTTATTTATCAGTGGACTTGCTCAAGGCCTAGCACGAGAAAATATATCAATATTTGATCAAATTAAAGGTAATCAATTTGTTGTTCAAAAAATGAAAGAACCACAATTAGAAAAATCTATTCTATCACAAAGTAAACAAGACAATATTTCAAAAATTATTGATGAAAAACCTTTTAAAATGGCAGGTAAAACTTTCAAAATCAATGGAAACGAAGAAAACGTGATGGCTATAAATAGCGTGAAAAATCATCAGCCAAATTTGAAATCTGGTCATTATCCTAAAAATGAAAATCAGATAGCAATAAATGAAAAACTAACTGCAGAAGGTCTTTATTTAGACGATAAAGTTAAAGTCAAAGGTGACGATACAACTTATAAAGTTGTAGGTATATTAAAAAACACGATGTATTCTCATAGTAACATTGTTATGATGGACCAATCTAAAATAGAACAAAGTAGTAATGTCGCAACATTTTATGTTACGAACCAATTATCTAAATCGGATAAAAATAAAATAAATCACATCAAAGGCGTTCAAACAGCTACTACAGACGATATAACAAGTAATATCGCAAGTTATAAAGCAGAGCAAACACCATTGAATATGATGATTATCAGTTTATACGTTATTACGGCAATTGTGTTAAGCGCATTCTTTTATGTAATGACAATACAAAAAACATCTGAAATAGGTATTTTAAAAGCAATTGGTATTACTACAAAACACTTATTAGCTTCATTGATTATTCAAATTTCTATGATTACATTTATAGGTGTAGCAATAGCAGAAGTAGTCATTTTGCTAATCAGTAAAATATTGCCAGTTTCAATGCCATTCCATATTGACATGCACAATATTATCATTGTACTTGTTGTATTTATGATAGTTGGATTAATAGGTACATCATTATCATTTATTAAGTTAATTAAAATTGATCCTATTGAAGCTATTGGAGGTGGGCAATAATGGGTCTAGTTGTTAAAGACATAAGTAAAACATTTGGTGAAAAAAGCTCAAAAACAGAAGTGTTAAAAGACATTAATTTTGAAGTGAAAGATGGAGAATTCATCATTTTAAATGGCGCTTCAGGTTCAGGAAAAACGACGTTATTGACTATTTTAGGTGGTCTGTTATCTCAAACATCAGGTGATGTAGTATACGAGGGGAAATCCTTATTTGAACGACATACTAATAAAGCGCACTTAAGACTAAATGATATTGGTTTTATCTTTCAAGCCTCTCATTTAGTTCCATACTTAAAAGTTTTAGACCAACTTACCTTAGTAGGTAAAGAAGCTGGAATGTCTAGAAAAGAAGCCCAAGCAAGAGCTAAAGCATTATTAACAAAAATTGGATTAGAAGAGCAACTTAATAGCTACCCACATATGCTTTCAGGTGGACAACAACAACGTGTAGCGATTATGAGAGCACTTATGAATCATCCGAAAATTGTTTTAGCAGATGAACCAACAGCAAGTCTTGATGCTAGTCGTGCTCAAGAGGTTGTTGAAATGATCAGAAAACAAATAAAAGATAACCAAATGATAGGTATCATGATTACTCATGATGAAAGCTTGTTCAAATACGCTGATCGTATTATAGAATTGTACGATGGTAAAATAAAAAATAGTTAAAAGGGAAGTAGGATAGAATAGATAGCACAAATGATACTTCACTCTAGAACCCCAACTTGCCTTGTCCGAGGAATTTCGTACTGAAATTCTCTGTGTTGGGGCCCCGAA
>NZ_KV811718.1:0-2857 GCF_001813195.1 Staphylococcus sp. HMSC065D05 | reverse complement strand
ATATCTACATGATATACTATATTTAACAAAAATAACTATTTAAATATATCATCTAATTGCACTGATACGTTTATCTTATCCGGGATAGGTATCAGTTCTTTTTTTTCGTTTCTCTAAGTTGATAATGCGTTTTAACTTCTACTTTCTTTCCTGCTATATAATCAAATTTACCTTCAATAACTACAGGTTCATCTAATTTATTCATCTTAAACACGCTTACTTCTGCTAAATATTCCCCATCATTTACAGGCTTAACATAGCAAACTGAAGAAATACGTCTTAACAATTGATCAATTGGTTCTTTATCAAAATTGATAGAACTTTCTATGAAAAATTGTTCAGGACTATACATAGAAGTAACAAATACCACATCTGCACTTACATACTTATTAGAATATCTTGAACGAACTGAAGTCGCATTATAAGGGTCTAATAACCGAAGTAAATCAGATAATTCAATATCATCCGGTTTTATATCATCAATAATCACAACTTCTTCCCCTTTATACTCTTGAAAAGGGTCATTATTAGCAGATGTCATATAACTTGAATAGCCATAAGCTATCTTTAATTCTTCTGCTTTCTGCTTAGCATAAGCCGTCTTACCAACGCCACTATAATCGCCATATATCCATACAACTGGTATTTCCATATTCTTTCTTGCTTCAACACGTCGTTTAGAAGCAATATTCAATGCGTTGTCAATTTTCGTCTTATTCTTCGCATACAATAATGATAAATCATTATTATTTTGAATATCAGAATATTTAATACGACTTTCCAATACATCTTCTAACATCGTATCTAATGACGTACTATAATTTGCTTTCAAATTTTCAACATATTCTTGATAATCAAAATTAGCACTAACTTCATCAATCGAATATTGATATTTATGTCTATCCTTACGACCTGCATGAATAAGATATAAAAAACCTGCGTCTTTACGTTCAAAAAATTCGAAATGATTCATTTGTGTTTCATTCGTAGCCTGCATAAGTTTAGCTATAGATAATTTATTTTCACAATAGAAAAACATGTGAATATGTGGTCTTTCCAATTCTCCAGTTTCATCACTCACATCTTTATCATGAATAATAGAAGCTACTTGATACTTATCCCCTACTACTTTAAAAACATTCTTTTCTAACTCATCAAACGAATCAAATTTTATATGTTCTAAATATTGAACATACATAATTGAACGTCTATTTTTTGCCCCTGCACTCACTTATTTATCACCTCCTTTTTATATCGTAATTTCATTATACAATCATGTCCAGTAGATGTCCAGAATTATTCAAAAGAGTATAACAAAGTATAAAAATGTAAATAATAGTGTATTATTACAACCAATTTGTCCAGAGTGTAAAATGTAATGGACACATTTTTGAGTATATATAAAAATCGCTATAAATAGCGTCATAATAGGCGTTAACGCCATAGCTCGCAAATCGGCTCGCCTCTCTTAAATGACAAGCCCTCTAAGAGAGGCTGAAGTCTTGATATAAAAGGGTTTATAAAGGATTAAAGCCTTGTATTTTTAAATAAATAATGTCCAGTACCCTAGATAACTTTTGGAAAATTTCCGATGTTATGTAAACTAGAACACACATTCGCTATTTTTAAGCATAATTCATAACAAAATATCATGACCGAACTGCGATTTATACGTCAAATATCATTGACATTGGGACCCTACATCTTTAATAAATCTAAAAAATCGTAGTGAAGCAAAAGCAAAGCTTTCGCCACACTACAATTAGCTTAATTAAAGATGCCCCCCAATATAAATGAATTTGACGGCATAAATTCTCGTTCTCTACACCTAAAACGAATATACAGGTGTTCAAAATAAAAGAGCTGCAAGTGATATATAAAAAAAGCACGGTTAATATCAAACATCTAAACAAATCAAAGCAACAAAATAAAAATTAGAAAATTTCTAACGAAATGTCACAACGATTTATAAAGATAAAAAAAAGCCTGTACAATACCCCAAAGACTCACGCTAGATCATCGACTCAATTCGAAAAACTCCGTTCCGGATTCCGCAAAACGTAGTTTTACTACATGCGGTACTCATTTTCGAATACGGTCGAACGGTAGCGTAGCTTTGGTTGTACAGGCTTTTTATTTATACATAAAACGCATTGCCATTATCGTCATAACCTACTAAATCCAATTTTGATACTTCTTCTGTATAAGATGTTCCATTCTCACGTACAAGTTTCTTAATATCACTTGCAGTAATTATTTCGTCAACACCATAAACGCCATTAGGTGTTTCAAACGTCAATTGATACCCATCCATTAATTGAAGCATGCTTACTCAACCTTATCTAACTGTGTAACGTAAATTTCCAATGTTACTACTGGCTTTAAGTTTCTTGAAGTATCAACAGTCAATTGTGTCATTTCTCTATCAATCGTAATACGACACACATCATCTTCATGTAAGCCATTAAATACCGTATGTTCTTTCGCGCGTAACTGCACATCAACCATATTAAAGTCTTTATCAGTACTTTCCATTGTTGCATTTACATAAAAATACTGTGGCGGTTGTGTATCATCACGTTTAGTTTTACCATTTGCATCCTGCGTAAATACAGGCATATCATTTACAATCTCATCATCATCGTGATACTTATCGCCGATTGCGAGCAAATGAAATCTATTTTGTTCCATTTTTTCTGTAATTTCGTCTACATTAATTAATTTTCCAATATCTAATCTTTTTGCCATTATAAATACATCCTTCCAAAATTTAATTTTTAAGAATGTACCTATCCCGTTATAAACTTTGCAATTGTATATCAAATATCTACATGATATACTATATTTAACAAAAATA
>NZ_KV811717.1:0-19002 GCF_001813195.1 Staphylococcus sp. HMSC065D05 | reverse complement strand
GCCTAATCGAGACCGAAAGGTCTCTTTTTTTATACAAAAATAGTTTTAAAAAGAAAGTGTTTGATATGAAAAAGTAAGGATCTCGACGAAGAGAAAGCGTTTTGAACTCATGAATTAGGGAGCGAGAGCAATGAAATTATTCGAGCTACAAGGATCAACAAGAGTTGAAAATGAAACAAGAGGCGAGCGCTTATCTCAAATGGATAAAGCTTCTTAACCGAGGAATTAAACTGACATTCTACAGTAAGACACTAAAATGAAGACGACGAATTAATAATATACTCGTCGTCTTGAGACTTGGTTATAAAATTAACTTAAATAAGTAATGAATATAACATTTTATTTTCATTGATATAAATATTAGAAGGATCAAATTGACATACGCGATCTTTTAACTGAATGAGATCATCATGATGTTTCAGCTGTATACCTATAATAACAGTTCCAGTGTTTTGTGATGTTTTCTTTAAATATTCAAATTTTGTAATATCGTCTTGAGGTCCGAGGACATCATTAACGAATTCTCTTAAAGCACCAGGTCTTTGTGGGAAATTTAAAATAAAGTAATGTTTCATTTCTTCAAATAGAAGAGAACGCTCTTCTATTTCTTTCATACGATTAATATCATTGTTGCCTCCACTTACTATGCAAACAATTGTTTTATTTTCAATCTGCTTTTTATACTGCTCTAAGGCACTTACACTTAAAGCACCAGCTGGTTCAGCAACAATCGCTTGTTTAGAGTACATATCCAGAATTGTGGAGCAAACAGCTCCTTCGTCAACTTGAACGTAATCATCCACTTTATCTTTCGCAATTTCAAAAGTAATATCACCAACTCTTGCTACTGAAGCTCCATCAACAAACTTATCAATATTTTCTAAAGTAACTATACTATGGTTGATAATGACTGATTGATACATACTACTGGCACCAGTTGGTTCAACACCGATAATTTTAGTGTGGGGGGAATGTGTCTTAAAATATGTGCTCACTCCTGAAATAAGACCGCCACCACCTATAGCAGCAAATACATAATCAAATGTATTATTCTCTTTTTCAGCTTGATTTAATATTTCCTTAGCTATAGTGCCTTGTCCTGCAATGGTATATACATTATTAAATGGATCAATGAAATTCATTTTATGTTGCTTCGTATAGTTTAAAGCTTGTGCTAAGCAGTGATCAAATGTATCGCCAATTAGTACTATTTCTACGTTATTATCCCCGAAGAATTTGACTTGATTGATTTTTTGCCGTGGTGTAGTTACTGGCATGAAAATAACAGCTTTTAAATTGAGTTTTTTTGCAGTATAAGCAACACCTTGAGCATGATTTCCAGCACTTGCGCAAGTAATACCTTTATTTTTTTCTTCATTGGATAATACTGATATAGCATTATAAGCTCCTCTTAATTTAAAGGATCGTACCCATTGTAAATCTTCTCTTTTTAAATAAACATTACAATTATATTTTTGAGATAAGTAATGATCGAATTGTAAGGGAGTTTCTTTTACTATATTTTTCAGACGTAAATATGCTTCATCTATATCTTTTGTCGAAACTTTAGTTCTTACTGTCACTGTCTTTCACACCTTTAAAAAGTTTTTTCGTATTTTTCTATTAAATTTTCAAATTGTAAAGTAATAGCAATATCGTCTAAGCCATGGATTAATTTATTTTTCCAGGTTTCATCTATATCAAAATGAAAAGACTGAGACACCGTAGACACTGTTTGATTAGGTAAATCAACAGTTATTTCATCAAATTGAGCTAAATGTTCTCGTTCTTTCTGATTTAAACATATAGGTAACATTGCGTTTTTAGTACAATTCATGTAAAAGATATCACTAAAACTTCCTGCAATAATAATGTTAAAACCATAATCTTTTAAGGCCCACGCTGCATGCTCACGGCTAGAACCACAACCAAAGTTATCTCCAGTAATGAGAATTGACGCACCATGATATTCAGGTTTATTAGGATTAAAATCAGGATTATCACTACCATCAGGTAAGTAACGCCATTCATCAAAAGCAAAAGGTCCAAAGCCTGATTTAGAGACCCGCTTAAGATGCACTTTGGGAATGATTTGGTCAGTATCTATATTGTCATAAAAAAGGGGGACAGTTTTTCCGGTATATATTGTTATCGGTTTGATTTCCAATTACACTACCACCTTTCTAACATCAATGAATTTACCATTAATCGCAGCAGCTGCTGCCATAGCAGGAGATACCAAATGTGTACGAGCGCCTTTGCCTTGTCTTCCTTCAAAATTGCGATTACTCGTGGAGGCACAATGTACTCCTTCTGGAACTTGATCTGGATTCATACCTAAGCACATAGAACAACCTGGTTCACGCCACTCAAATCCAGCATCTTTAAATAATTTATCTAGACCCAGAGCTTCAGCTTCCTTCTTAACAGTTCTTGAACCTGGAACCACAATAGCAGTAATATTTGGATGTACTTGTTGTCCTTTAATAATATGACTTGCTTCAATAAGATCTGATAATCTTGCATTCGTGCATGAACCTAAAAAAACGTAACCTAATTTTATATCTTCGGCTTTTTGACCTGGTTGAAGTCCCATATAGTCATAAGCACGTTGGTCATTTGCATTTTTAATTTCTGGGAATGGATTACTAAAACTAACTCCCATTTCTGGGTTAGTTCCCCAAGTTACTTGAGGTTCTAAATTTGTTACATCAAGTTCAATAACTTTATCAAAATAGGCATCATCATCAGAATAAAGTTCTTTCCACCACTCCATAGAACTATCAAAATCAGTAGCATAAGGACGACCTTTTACGTAATCAAATGTTGTTTCATCAGGTTGCATTAAACCATACTTTGCTCCGGCTTCAATAGCCATATTACAAATCGTCATACGTGCTTCCATGGATAAATTTTTTATAGTTTCCCCTGTAAATTCAAGCGCATAACCAGTACCGAAATCTACACCATATTGATTGATTAAATATAAAATAATGTCTTTAGCATAAACTCCAGGTGGTAAAGAACCATTTATATTAATTTTCAAATTTTTAGGTTTTGTTTGCCATAATGTTTGTGTAGCAAATACATGTTCAACCTCGCTTGTTCCTATCCCAAATGCGATAGCACCAAATGCGCCATGTGTAGCAGTATGGGAATCTCCACAAACAATAGTTTTTCCTGGTTGTGTTAATCCAGTTTCTGGTCCAACCATATGTACGATACCTTGTTCGTCAGAACCCATATCAAAAATATGTACGCCAAAGTCTTTAGCATTTTGTTGTAAAGTTGTAATTTGTTTATAGGCAATTTCATCTTTTATATTAAAAATATCAATTGTGGGAACGTTATGATCTAAAGTTGCAAAGGTTAGATCAGGTCTTCTAAGTTTACGATTTTGTATTCTAAGTCCTTCAAACGCTTGAGGAGAAGTAACTTCATGAATGAGATGTAAATCAATATACAATAATTGTGGTTCACCTTCTTTTCCATGAAGCACATGTTTTTTCCATACTTTATCAAAAAGTGTTTGACCCATAATTTTCTCCTCCTCTTATAAATATTTTTCTTTAAGCAACTTAAAAATTTCTGAAGTTCGATATTGTCCACCTAAATCTGCAGTTGTCTTATTAGATTGAATAAACGAGTAAACAATTGACTCAAGTTCGTTAGCCGCATCAATTTGATTTAAACTTTCTCTTAAGCAAAGTGCTAAAGAGAGAACCATACCAAATGGATTCGCTTTATCTTCATTAGCTATATCTGGAGCTGAACCATGAATTGGTTCATACAGACGTGTACCTGTTTGACCAAAACTAGCTGAAGGAGAAAGACCTAGAGAGCCTGGTATAACAGATGCTTCATCACTTAAGATATCTCCGAAAAGATTCTCTGTTACAATCACATCAAATTGCGTAGGTTGGGTGATAAGATGCATACTACAAGCATCAACTAGCATATGATTAACTTCTACTTCTGGAAAATCCTTTTTTACATCATTTACTATCTGTCGCCATAACTTACTAGAGGATAGAACGTTTTCCTTATCAACAGATGTTAATTTTTTACGTCTACGGTTTGCAAGATTAAAAGCGATTCTCACAATACGTTCAATTTCTTGACTTGAATATTTTAATGAGTCTAAAGCTTCGTTTTTTTTAACATAGCTTGGTTCACCAAAATAAATACCGCTCGTTAATTCTCTTACAATAACTAAATCGGTGCCTTCTACAATATCTTGTTTTAGTGGTGAAAGATGACTAGCCCCTTTAGTTACAAATGTAGGGCGAATATTAGCAAATAAATTTAAGGATTTTCTCAGTTTTAACAAACCGTGTTCTGGACGATTATTTGGGTCTGTCCATTTAGGCCCTCCAATCGCGCCTAATAATATAGCATCTGCATTTTTACATGATTGTAATGCTTTATTAGTTAAAGGTGTACCATAATTATCTATTGAGATACCTCCAAAATGATGACTTTCCAAATGGTATTCAAAATGATATTTTTCACTTATTAATTTTAAAAGTTCTAATGTACCAGATAGAATCTCTGGTCCTATACCATCTCCAGGTAAGGCAACTATTTTATAACTCATGTACGGATACCTTCTTTCAACTCATATTCTGAAATATATTTAGCATGAGCATCGATATATGCTTTACATGAGGCTTTTAATATATCGTGGTCTATACCTATGCCAGTCACTTCAATATGATTAATAATGATTCGTACATGTACTTCTGCTTGAGCATCAGTACCTTCTGTTACAGAATCAATACGATAATCAATCAATTCTGCGTCTTTCTTGAAAATTCGGTCAACAGCATTATAAATTGCAACAATTGACCCCGTTCCAATACTTGAATCTTGTTTAACTTGTCCGTTTCTTTCCTTTATAACTACTACTGCACTTTGTAGACCTTTAGATACGTATTGAAGTTGTAAGTTATCAAGTTGAAAAATAGCATTTTGTTCATGTTCAGAGCCATGTATAATTGCATGAATATCTCTATCGGATACATTTTTTTTCTTATCTGCAATTTCTTTAAATTGTTTAAATAATGTAACTTGATCTTCCAATTTAATTTCATACCCTAGAGATTTAAGCTTTTCGGCAAATGCATGTTTACCAGACAATTTACCTAATGGCAATTCTGTAGTATTTACACCTACGAGTTGAGGTGTCATGATTTCATAGGTTTCACGATGTTTAAGCACACCGTCTTGGTGAATTCCGGATTCATGACTAAATGCATTTTGACCGACTATAGCTTTATTTCTAGGTACACGGATACCAGCATATCTTGAAATTAAGTCAGATGTTTTCTTAGTTTCTTTAAGGTTAATTTGAGATTCAAGACCATAGTGGTCCTTCCTTACATATAAAGCTAAAGCAACTTCTTCAAGTGCGGCATTTCCTGCTCTTTCACCAATACCGTTCACTGTACCTTCAATACGTCTAGCTCCACCTTCAATAGCTGCTAAACTATTAGCAACTGCCATTCCAAGATCATTATGACAATGTGCACTAAAGATAATTTTAGAATTTGACTTAACGGCCTGTGTTAATTGCTTAAAAATTTCACCATACTCAGTAGGATAACTAAATCCAACTGTATCAGGGATGTTGATAATTGTGGCTCCTGCGTTAATCGCAGTTTGAACACATTCAATTAAAAATGGAATTTCAGTTCTTGTTGCATCCTCTGGAGAGAATTGTACGACTTCAAAAAATTGTTTAGCATAAGAAACGTGTTCTTTGATTGAAGTTAAAACTTCATCTTGAGTCATTTTTAATTTATGTTCTAAATGAATAGGGGAGGTTGCAATGAATACATGTACTTGAGGTTTTACAGCTTCTTTAGTGGCTTCATATACAGCATCAATATCAGATTTTTTACATCTAGCTAATCCACACACTGCTGTTGTAGTCAAAGTTTTGGCTATAGCTTCTACTGATTTAAAGCTACCAGTACTAGAAGCAGGAAAACCTGCTTCTAGTACATCTACTCCCCATTTTTCTAGTTGCTTGGCAATTTTCAATCTTTCATCAAAGCTAAAATTGACTCCTGGCGTTTGTTCACCATCTCTAAGTGTTGTATCAAAAATTTGAATATGTTCTTCCATTAAAAACACCCCTCTACTGTTGTTATTTTTCAATACTTTTAGATTTAATGAATGGCATCATTTCTCTTAATTCACGTCCAACTTGTTCAATTTGATGACCATGTTGATCTTCACGTAATTGATAGAATTCTTTAAAGCCATTTTTGTTATCTTCAACAAATCTACGGCTAAAGTTACCATTTTGAATATCTTCAAGTACTTTTTTCATATTTTCTTTAACATCAGGTGTAATTACTCTTGGTCCAGAAACATAGTCGCCAAATTCAGCAGTGTTAGAGATAGAATAACGAACGTTTTCCATTCCGCCTTCATACATTAAATCAACAATTAATTTCATTTCGTGTAAGACTTCAAAATAAGCTAATTCAGGTTGGTAACCTGCTTCTACAAGTGTTTCGAAACCACTCTGAATTAATTTGGAAACTCCTCCACAAAGAACAGCTTGTTCACCGAATAAATCTGTTTCAGTTTCTTCTTTAAATGTCGTTTCAATGACCCCGGCACGAGTAGCACCAATGCCTTTTGCGTAGCTTAAAGCAATGTTTCTTGCTTGGCCTGTAGCATCTTGTTGAACACCAAATAATGCTGGTACGGCACTTCCTTCAACAAATGTACGTCTAACTAAATGACCTGGTCCTTTAGGTGCTACTAAAAAGACATCGACATCACTAGGTGGTTCGATAACACTGAAGTGGATATTAAAACCGTGTGCGAATGCTAAAGCATTTCCTTTTTCTAAATGTGGTTTAATTTCCTCGTTATATACTTTACCTTGAATTTCATCAGGCAATAGTACCATCACTACATCAGCTTGTTGTGTAGCATCACTTACCGTATAAACATCAAATCCATCTTCTTTAGCTTTATTAAATGATCGTCCTGGACGTAGACCAATGACTACATCATAACCATTGTCCTTTAAATTTTGTGCATGTGCATGTCCTTGTGAGCCATAACCAATGACAGCAATTTTTTTACCTTGTAATGCATCTTGAGTTACTGTTTCATCGTAATATACTTTTGTCATAATAAATTCCTCCAGTCATTTTATCGAAAGTTCTGAATTTTCAAAATAATATGTGCGTAAAAAGTGTATGATGTTAGTTATGTTTAGTTGATTTTTCATTTTAACTAGCGCATCAAAACATTTACTCACTTTTTACACTTAGTACATTTACTTGTTGTGATAGTTTTTTAAGAACAATTTTAAAAGTATCATCATCTTTAATATTGACTTTAAGTTTCATATTAGAAATTCCTTCTTTGTCTGAATGTTTAACATGAAGTTCATCAATATTACATTGTAAGCGAACGAAGGCGCTAGTAATTCTGTTCAAAGTACTCACTTGATCAACTAATGTAAAATGAATTGTTCGTTCCATTAGTAACCCTCCATTTCATGATTTGATTTGCCACTAGGTACCATTGGATTAACTGGTTCTACAGGTGAGATTCTAACTTCAATGAGTGCCGGTCCATGATATGCAAATGCTTCATCAATTGAAGATTCTAATTTATCAGGAGAATCTATCAAGAATCCCTTAACGCCATAAGCTTCCGCCATTTTCATAAAATTAGGTTGATCATTAAATACAGAATGAGAAAATCGTTTATTAAAGAATTTATCTTGCCATTGTTTGACCATACCTAAAGTTCCATTATTAATAAGTACTATTTTGACATTAAGTTCATATTCTGGAAGTAAAGCCATTTCTTGGTTCGTCATTTGAAAACCACCATCTCCTACAAAACAAACAACTGTTTTCTCAGGTTCAGCTAATTGTGCTCCTATTGCTGATGGAATTCCAAATCCCATAGTACCTAAACCGCCACTTGTTACCCATTGGCCATAATTTTTAAATGGGTAGAATTGTGCTGTCCACATTTGGTGTTGTCCTACGTCAGTTGTCACAATTGCATTTCCATTGGTAACTTTACCAATATATTCAATTGCTTTTTGTGGTTTACAAAATGTTTTATCATTATCATCATATTTAAATGGATATTTACTTTTGTTATTAATACAATAATCGTTCCATTCTTCGTGGGTGGATGTTAAAACTTGCTCATGGCATAAATTCTCAAGCACAAGTTTGCAATCAGCGACTATACCTAAATCTGTATTAATAACTTTATTTATTTCAGAAGGGTCGATATCGACATGTACAACTTTTGCATTTGGTGCGAATTCATCAGGCTTACTTGCAAGACGATCATCGAATCGACTACCTAAGTTGATAAGTAAATCACAATTTGTTAATGCCATATTACTTGCATAAGATCCATGCATGCCACCCATACCTAAAAATAAGGGGTGATGATAAGGTATTGCTCCAAGTCCAAGGAGAGTTGTGACAGTAGGGATTTGATGTTTTGTCACAAATTCTGTCAATAAATGATTAGATTTAGAGTGATTAATACCAGCACCTGCAAGAATAAGAGGTTTCTTAGCTTCTTTAATCATATATATTAACCTATTAATATCCTCTTTATTAGGGTTACTATTAACTTCATAGCCAGGAATATTGATTTCTTGCGTAAGTTCAACATCAGTTTTAAGAACACCCATATCTTTAGGAAAATCAATCACTACAGGGCCTTTTCTTCCAGTGTTCGCTAAATGAAAGGCTTCATGAACAATTCTTGGAATGTCTTCGATCTTTTTAACTTGATAATTGTGTTTTGTAATAGGTGTGGTCATCGAGAGTAAATCAGCTTCTTGGAAAGCATCTTTGCCTATACCAGGTGTAGCAACTTGACCAGTAAAAACGACTAGTGGTAAAGAGTCACTAAATGCATCAGTAATACCCGTAATGGCATTTGTTGCACCAGGTCCGCTTGTTACAACAACGACTCCTGTTTTACCAGAGACACGCGCATATCCTTCAGCAGCATGTGTAGCACCTTGTTCATGACGGGCAAGAATATGTTTGATTTTCCCGTCATAAAATGTATCGTATAAAGGTAAGACAGCACCACCAGGATAACCGAAGATAAAATCTACATCTTCTTGCTGAAGTGCTTCAACTAATAATTGAGAACCACTGCGTGTTATTAAGGGTTGTGAATTCTTTGTTTGATGCACAGAAGGGTGAGGTGAAACCATTGATTTTTGATTTGACATTTTAATCATCTCCTAATTAAATAAGGTTTTCCGGAACTTGCATAATACCACCAGTATTAGCGCTTGTGACTAAACTAGTATATCTAGCTAAGTAGCCTGTTTTAACCTTTGCTTTGAATGGTTCAAGCTGATTTTTACGACGATACAGTTCTTCTTCAGATTGATCTACGTTTAGAGTTCTATTGATTAGATCAATCGTAATTTTATCACCATCTTTTATTAAGCCAATGGGTCCACCTGAAGCGGCTTCAGGTGAAATGTGTCCAACTGCAATACCTCTAGTTGCACCCGAAAATCTACCGTCCGTAATTAATGCAACATCTTTACCTAATCCTCTGCCCACTATGGAAGACGTAGGGGCTAGCATTTCTGGCATTCCAGGACCTCCCTTAGGTCCCTCATATCTAATAACAACAACATGTCCTTCTCTTACTGTATGATTATCAATAGCTTCAACAGCTTCATCATGAGAGTTGAAACAAATTGCCTTTCCTGTAAATACTTTAATTGAAGGATCAACTCCACCGACCTTGATTACCGCCCCTTTAGGTGCGAGGTTTCCGAATAAGACAGATAATCCACCTTGCTTATCATAAGGGCTTTCAAGAGGATGAATAACTTCAAAATTTTTGATGTTTTTACCTTCATTATTTTCTCTCAAGGATTTACCCGTAACTGTTAATCTATCTGGATGTAAAGTACCATCCTTTTTCATTAATTCATTTATGATAGCTGGCACGCCACCTGCTTCATGAACATCATGCATAGAATAAGAAGAACTAGGTGCAATTTTAGAAAGGTAAGGTGTTTTTTTAGCAATTTCATTAATACGCTCTAAATCGTAGTCAATACCTGCTTCATTTGCAATTGCAAGAGTATGAAGAACAGTATTAGTAGAACCTCCCATGGCCATATCAAGAGCAAAAGCATCATCAATCGCATCTTGTGTGATAATATCGCGAGGTTTAATATCATGTTTAATATTTTCAACCAACCTGAATGCTGCTTGTCTAATCATTTCACGACGTTGGTCACTCACAGCTAGAGCTGTACCATTATATGGTAGGGCTAAACCTAAAACTTCCATTAAACAGTTCATTGAGTTTGCGGTAAACATACCGGCGCATGAACCACATGTAGGACAAGCGTTTTGCTCCATGTCCAAAAATGCTTCTTTTGAGATTGTTCCTTCTTTAAAAGCTCCAACCGCTTCAAACATTGAAGATAGTGTCAATGCCTTACCTTGAGCGGAAAGACCAGCTTTCATTGGGCCTCCAGAGCAAAAGATAGCTGGTACATTTGTTCTAACTGCTGCGAGTAACATTCCTGGCGTAATTTTATCGCAATTAGGAATGTAAAATACACCATCAAACCAATGAGCGTTAATAACTGTTTCAGCTGCATCTGCGATAATTTCTCTTGAAGGTAAGGAATATCTCATGCCAATATGTCCCATAGCTATTCCATCGTCAACACCGATCGTATTAAATTCGAATGGGATAGCACCTGCTTCTCTAATAGCTTCCTTTGCGATGTCTGCTAATTCTCTTAAATGAACGTGGCCAGGAACAATATCAATATAAGAGTTACAAATTGCTACGAAAGGTTTATTCATATCTGTAGGTTGTTTAAGAGCGCCAGTCGCATGTAAAAGACTTCTTGCAGGAGCTTGGTGATCTCCTTTTTTGATCATATCACTTCGCATATATCATTCCCCCATATAATTATTTAGAAAATAAAAAAACGTCCCAATGAATATTGGGACGTTGTTAAGTCCCATCCAACTAGAAATAGGACTTAAACATTTAGAAGTTAAAACCTTTCTAAAGTTCGAGTCCTTACGAGTATAATAAAATGATAATAGCTTGTTGAGTTGTTGGTAGGTCTAGCGTAGATAGATAAGTCATTTTATTATACTCCTTTCGTTGAATGGTTATTTATTCTGAATAGTTTGAATTGTTTTAAAATTTGATAAATTCAATTTACTACATGTGGTGAATTGTGTCAATGATAAATTTAGAATTTTCTAAAAATTTACAGAGGACAAGCTTAAATATTTTACGAAGAAATTTGAATTAAAATTTGTTACAATGATTAAGTTAATAAACCATGTAGAAATGTATATATATCTTTAAATATAGAGATAATTTGATTTTAAATAATCATATATAGGAGAGTAAAAATTGATAACTATTCACAATTTAAATGAAATGGATAAATTTGCTCAAATACTTGTAAAACATTTAAGTGCTAAGGACTTGATTTTACTAAATGGTGACCTAGGAGCAGGGAAAACTACATTAACACAATTTATAGGTAAAGCGTTAGGTGTTAAAAGAACGATAAACTCACCAACATTTAATATAATCAAATCTTATACAGGTTCAAGCATACGATTACATCATATGGACTGTTATCGACTTGAAGGTGAGGAAGATGATTTAGGTTTCGATGAATATTTTGAAGACAATGCCATCATAGTTATAGAATGGAGTAAATTTATCAAAGATTTCCTTCCTCCTAATCACTTAACGATTAATATAAATGTCAAAAATGCGAATGAGAGACAAGTATCTATTGAAACACATGGACAACATTATGCATTAGTAAAGGAGGCAATTTTAAATGAACTATCTTCTAATTGATACGTCAAACCAACCTTTATCAGTAGCTATTATGAAAGATAATGAAGTGATTGCTGAAAAAACAACTGATATCAAAAAGAATCATTCAGTGCAACTCATGCCTGAAATAGCAGAAATTCTTTCAGAAAGTAAATTAAATAAAACAGAAATAACTGATATCGTGGTAGCGGAAGGTCCAGGTTCATATACCGGTCTTAGAATAGGGGTTACTGTTGCTAAAACATTAGCGTATGCATTAAATACTAACTTATATGGTGTCTCATCACTTAAAGCACTTGCTAGCACAGTCAAAGACAGTACGAAGTTGTTAGTACCTATTTTTGATGCTAGAAGAGAAGCAGTTTATGCAGGTGTTTATCAATATCAAGACAATGAATTAATAACCATTATTGATGATACTTATATACCTATTTTTGAACTTATTGAAAAACTTCATCAACTAAACCAACCTTATGTGTTTGTAGGATATCATACCGAAAAAATAAAACATTTATTAGACAGTGATATCATAGAACAGTTACCAAAAGCTTCAAGTATGAAGCAATTAATTCAAAAACCAGAAAATATACATTCATTTACTCCTAAATACCATAAATTATCAGAGGCGGAACGAAATTGGTTAAACCAACAAGAGAACAATTGAATATTAGGAAAATGAGTGTGGAAGATGTACCTAAAGTTTTTGATATAGAAAGAAATAGTTTCTCACACAGTTCGTGGTCAATCGATGCATTTTATTATGAAATAGAAAACAACGAATTTGCAACATATTTTGTGATAGAATTTAGGGACAAAATAATTGGATATGTTGGTTTATGGTTAGTCGTTGATCAAGCACAAATTACAACGATAGCTATATCAAAGGCATTTAGAGGCTATGGTCTTGGTCAACTTTTACTTAAATATGCAATGAACTATGCACGTTTTTCTTGTGATGTGATGAGTTTAGAAGTAAGAATAGATAATGATGTTGCACAACATGTTTATAGAAATTTAGGATTTCAAAATGGTGGTAAAAGAAAGAATTATTATGGAGAAGGCGAGGACGCATTAGTCATGTGGGTGAATTTGAAATGACAAATAATACATTAATCTTAGCAATAGAAACAAGTTGTGATGAAACGAGTGTAAGTGTAGTAAAGAATGGTACTGAACTTTTATCTAATACTGTTTTAAGTCAAATAGATAGTCACAAACGTTTTGGTGGTGTTGTACCTGAAGTTGCTAGTAGACATCATGTTGAGGGGATAACAGCAACTATAGATGAATCATTAGTGAGTGCAAAAGTGAAAATGGAAGACATTGACGCTATTGCAGTAACACAAGGCCCTGGATTAATAGGAGCTTTATTAATTGGTATTAATGCGGCTAAAGCTTTGGCATTTGCTTATGATAAGCCTATTATTCCAGTACATCATATTGCTGGTCATATTTATGCCAATCACTTAGAACAACCGTTAACGTTTCCACTTATATCATTGATTGTATCTGGTGGTCATACTGAACTGGTATATATGAAAAATCATTTAGATTTCGAAGTGATTGGTGAAACGAGAGATGATGCAGTAGGGGAAGCTTATGATAAAGTTGCTCGAACAATCAATTTACCTTATCCTGGTGGACCGCATATTGATCGATTAGCAGCTAAAGGTAAAGATATATACGATTTTCCAAGAGTTTGGCTCGAAAAAGATAGTTATGATTTTAGTTTTAGTGGTCTTAAAAGTGCTGTAATAAATAAACTGCACAATTTAAGACAGAAAAATATTGAAATTGTAGCTGAAGATGTTGCAACAAGTTTCCAAAATAGCGTTGTAGAAGTTTTAACACATAAAGCTATTCATGCTTGTAAAACCTATCATGTTAATCGCTTAATTGTTGCAGGTGGTGTTGCTAGTAATAAAGGATTAAGAGCTGCACTAAGTGAAGCATGTAAAAAAGAAGGCATACACCTTACTATTCCAAGTCCTGTTCTTTGCACTGATAATGCAGCGATGATTGGTGCTGCTGGATATTATTTATATCAAGCTGGTTTGCGTGGCGATTTAGCCTTAAATGGACAAAATAATATTGATATTGAAACTTTTTCTGTTTAAATAATATTTCAAAGCGCCTATCTAAGAGTGACTACTTTTAGATAGGCGCTTAACTTTTTTATAAATATTAAACTAATTAATTCTAGAGGTTTCGAATATTTTGTTGAGCACGCTGATAAATATCGATAGGAAACTGTGTAATACGCAGTAATTCAATTGCATTACGTGTATTGGCTTTACCAGGTTTAATTTTGTAATCGAAAAATATGCTGTTTTCTTGAATAGATTCATTAAAATGATAATTATTATATGTATTTTCTAATAATATTGATAGTTCAACATCGTGTGTCGCAGCGATAACGTGATATGCTTTTTGATTATCTAAAAACGATAATACTGATTCAGAAGCGGCAATACGTTCAGTTGTATTCGTTCCTTTAAAAATCTCATCTATAAAACAATATATCTTATTGCACTGATAAGTGTTAAATAATCTACGAATAGACTTGAGTTCTGACATGAAATAACTGTCACCACTTAAAACGTCATCCGCATTTGCCATTGATGTCATTACATAGCCAGGTTGATAAATAAATGAGTGAGCTGTTGCAGTTTGTATCGATTGAGCTAAAATCAAATTTAGTGCAACTGCTTTCATAAATGTAGATTTTCCTGATGCATTAGAGCCTGTGAGTAATATATGATTTGAAATGTCAATGGTGTTAGCAATCGCATTTTCTTCATCTAGCAGAGGATGAATGATTGATTTCGTTTGAAGGCCATTAATATTGTTATTGATTTTAGGATAACAATAGTGTGTCAAAGTATGTTGATACATAGCTATAGAGTAATGATTATCTAATATACTTATATAGTCATAACATGCCATAACTTCTTCTTGATACTTAAAGTAGCTACGTTGTATTAAATGAAATAAAACATAATCTATCATGAATACTAATTTAATAAACATAATTATGCTACTCACCATATCTTGTGATTCTACTCTAGCTAATAAACCGCTAAAACGACGTGAAGCTTTAAAATGAGTAAAATCAACACTTATCGCTGGCGTGCTCTCAATTTTACTTAAAGCTTGACTTTGCTTTATAACATTAGCAGTATAAAAAATTGATTTTAAATCTTGGTCATAAGATTTTTTTAGTTTGAAAGATAATATTGCATTTAAAATCATAAAAGTAAGACATATTAATATACCATTTGAAGGAATTAAAAAAATGAATGCGAACCCGATAAATGGTAACAACGGACAAAACATTAATAAAATATTACGCTTAGAGGGTAACATTTGATCTGGAAACAAAGGGTATACATTTTTACCAATTTTAGAAAGAATGTAAGATACATTTAAACGAAATACTTTATTATCTTTAAACATGTTTATCAATGAGGTTTGATTTACCTTAAACATACCTCTTAAAGTTGCATATAGTCGCATTTCACCAATTGCAGTGAAATTAAAATTAATTTTATGAAATAACGTATCCATATTTAGGTCTGACCAAGTCTTATCGTCGATAAATGACTGCTTATTGTAATGATCACGGTAAGCACGGTATTGGGCATCGAATCGTGAATTAGGACGTATAAAACTCTCTAATTTTAATTTGTTATCCCATAAAGTATTTATTTTAGCAATCTGTTTACGTCTCTCTATAATAGATATAATTACATTTACAAGTGTAATTAGGATGATGAAAGTTAATATAATTAGTACTAAGGTTTGATTGTTCGTCATGAAGTTTAGTTCTCCTTTATCTTTCTCAATAAATTATTTCATAAATGAATATCTGAAACAATTAAAAATGGAAAATAAGTTGTCAATAGGGAACGTGCGTACTTATCAACAAAATGTGAGTAAGTTGTGGGTAAGTAGTGAAGTTGTTTGTGGATATGTAAATAAATAAGTTAATTTTAAAACATAAAAGTGTCAATTTACTTGTGGATAAATAGGATAACTCTGTGGATATTGATTATGAAAGTAATTCATGCTGTTAATAATATTTGTGTAAAAACATACTAAAAGACACCGAAAAGTCATATATTCAACTTTTAGGTGTCTTGTGATTATGTTGGAAATTAGAGCTTTTCTTGTAATTTTTCCCATTCTAACATTATTTGTTCTAATTTTTGTTCGGTTTCGGATTTTTGATTGGCAAATTTACTAGCTTTTAGAGGGTCGTTAAATACTTCAGGCTGTGTTAACTGTTCTTCGATATGTGATATTTGTGATTCTAATTCCTCGATTTGTCTTTCACAATGTTCAATTTGTCTTTCTAATTTACGTTGTTGTCTTTTTTGTTGTTTTTGACTGAAATAGGTTGAAGTATTTGCGTCTTGATTTATCTCTTTATTTTCAAAATTATTTTGAATTTCTGTTACATGTGCTTTGATAGCAATAGCTTCTTCAGTTTTCTCAATATAATACTGATAATCTCCTAAATACATTTGGCCACCATTAAGGTTTAAATCAAAAACTTTATTTGCAAGTTGGTTAATAAAATAACGATCATGTGATACAAAAATAATCGTGCCTTCAAAATCTTTCAATGCTTGTTCAAGCATTTCTTTAGAATCAATATCTAAATGGTTAGTCGGTTCATCTAAGATAAGAACATTATCACGTTGTAACATTAAAAGTGCTAATTGTAATCGTGCTTTTTCTCCGCCGGATAAGTCATTGATAATTTTTTTAACGTCTTCTTGAACGAACAAGAAACGCCCCAATACTGCACGTACATCTTTTTCATTCATGTGTGGATATTGATCCCAAACATAATCGAGAATGGTTTTATTTGATTTAAATTCAGCTTGTTTTTGATCATAGTATCCAATTTGTAAATTAGCACCAAAGATAATTTGACCACCTAGTTTTGGATGTTTTTCAGCAATTGTTTTTATCAATGTTGTTTTACCAACACCATTTGGCCCAATGATAGCTATATGATCCCCTTTAAAGACTTCGAGGTTTATAGGTCGTGTAATAGGTGAGTCGTAACCAATCTTTAAATCATGAATATGCATCACATCATTACCAGTATTACGGTCGAAGCCAAATTGTATATTTGCACTTCTAGCATCTATCATAGGTTTATCAATACGTTCCATTTTTTCCAATGTTTTACGTCTACTCTTAGCCATGCCACTTGTAGATGCACGAGTAATATTTTTTTCTACAAAGGTTTCTAAACGCTTGATTTCTTCTTGTTGCTTTTCAAATTCTTGCATGCGCTTTTCGTAATACTGATTACGTTGCTTTATAAATTGCTCATAGTTTCCTACATAGTGTTTTACATTTCCTAGAGCAACATCATAAACTTGAGTTACAATTTTATCTAAAAAATATCTATCATGACTGATAATCACAATTGCTCCTTTAAAGTACTTTAAGTAATCCTCTAACCACTTGGTTGTTTCCATGTCTAGATGGTTAGTTGGTTCATCAAGAAGGAGTAGATCGGGTTCTTTAAGTAACATTTGAGCAAGAGAAAGACGTGTTTTTTGACCACCACTAAAATCATTAATAGGCTTGTTGAAATCGTTTTCTGTAAAGTTAAGCCCGTGCAGTACTGTTTTAATTTTACTTTCATATTGATAACCATCTAATTGCTCATAACGATTAGTTAAAGTTTCATATTTTTCAATATGTGATTGATATTCATCGGATTCATAATCTTGTCCATTTCGTGCAAGCCAATCTGTTTCATCCTTAATTAAATTTTCAATTTTTTTAATGTGTTCAAAGGGCTTAGACATTTCTTCAAAGACAGTAGCTTCTGAATTGAGTGTCATTTGCTGAGTTAAATAACTCATTGTTAAATTTTTGATTTTTGATATATGACCACTATCGTAATTTTCGACACCTGCTATGATTTTCATTAATGTCGATTTACCAGCTCCATTACGGCCTACTACGCCGATTCTTTCGCCAGTTTTCACCTCAAAATTAACATCTGTGAAGATATCTTCACCATCGAACGATTTGGAGATGTCATTAAGTTGTAAAAGTATCATTCGATTCTCACCTTTCTATGTATTTGAAATAGGTTTAAACTATATATAAAGTATTTGTTTTTGAATATTTAAATTTTTGTTAATTCTATATTATCGAATTTTAAATAGAAAAATAAATTGCGTACGTTATCTTGAAATGATGTTAAACTCAATTACCTCTATTCTACAGTATTCATAGAACACATGAAACTAGGATATTTATTTTTAAAAATTAATAATGTATAATGTTTAAGTATTCGTTGTAGACAATTATTTGTATTATGAGATGACATTCAACATATGTTTTAACTCATTTACTGATTTTAAAGATACATGCATAATATACGCGAAAAAGGGGGTTAGATATATGTCAGATGATTTTAAAATTCCTCGCGCTACGTTAAAACGTTTACCTTTATATTACAGATTTGTCAGTATTTTGAAAGGTAAAGGTATAGATCGTGTTAATTCTAAAACAATAAGTGAAGCACTACAAATTGATTCAGCTACAATAAGAAGAGACTTTTCATACTTTGGTGAATTAGGAAAAAAAGGATATGGATATAATATAGATAGTATGCTTGAATTCTTTAAATCAGAATTAAGTGAGAGCGATCAAATTAAAATTGCCATTATAGGTATCGGTAATTTAGGGCGTGCATTACTTACATATAACTTCTCAATACATGATGAGATGACAATTACTGAAGCTTTTGATATTAGATCAGATATTATAGGTGAAAATATCGGTGACGTTGTGGTAAAACATAGCGATGATATCAAAACGACATTAGAATCAGAAGATATTGATGTAGTCATTTTAACAACACCAGATAATGTAGCACAACAAGTAGCTGATGAACTTGTGAAAGCCGGTGTTAAAGGTATACTAAACTTTACACCACGTCGAATTAAAACACCCCAAGATGTCCAAGTACATCATATTGACTTTGGTATAGAGTTACAATCATTATTGTTCTTCATGAAAAATTATAGTAAATAATTAAAAAAATCACTTTAACATGGTACTGACCCCCTTAAACGGGAACTTAAT
>NZ_KV811716.1:0-91168 GCF_001813195.1 Staphylococcus sp. HMSC065D05 | reverse complement strand
CACCTTGTGTACCAGTTGCTGTTTGATCGTTATTTGGTTTTACTTGAGTGCCTTGATTAGTATTCCCAGGTGCAGTTGTACCAGGTTCAGTCACAGCTGGATTGTTTTCTTCAGGTTTCGGAGACACTTCTCCAGGTTTAGTAGCTCCGTTAATCTCGTCATTACCTTGTCCTGGTGTTACTGTTGCATTAGGTTGACCAGTTTGTTCTTCATTAGCATTTGGCGTACCAGTCACAGCTGGGTCATTATTAGGTTTTACTTGAGTACCATCATTAGGTGTGTTCTCAGTATTACCTGTTTGACCACTTGGTTTTTGATTTCCAGTTTCACCAGTTGTTGCTGTAGTACCTTGGTTACTTGTAGGTTTAATTTGTGTACCTTGATCGTCTGCTGTGTTTGGCTTACCGGTAGGCGTAGAATCTCCAGACGGTTTTACTTGTCCAGCTTGTGTTGCTGTAGTACCTCCTGATTGTGGTGAAGGTTGAGCGTGACTTTCATCAGCAGTATTAGGCGCTGGCGCAGTTTCTGTATCGGCACCTTCAGGTTTCGTTGCAGCAGGTTTACCACCAGCTTGTTCACCAGTAGTTACAGCAGGTTGGCCTTCTGTATTATGAGTACCAGCATCAGCTTGAGGTGTATCATGACCTTGGCTAGAAGCATCATTACCAGGTTGAGCTACTGAAGTACCTTGAGGTCCATTGGGTTGCGCGGCATCTTGACCAGTCGTTGACGTAGCTGGTTTACCACCATTTTGTTCCCCACTAGTACCAGCTGCAGTTACTGCATTATCTTGATTATGATTTTCACCACCAGCTTGTGGTGTATTCTCAGCACCAGGAGTACCAGCTTGAGGTGCATTATTTTCTTGATCAGCCGGATGTGTAATTGCAGCATTTTGGTCACCAGCATGATTTTCATTTGGTGCATCTTGACCTGTAGCACCAGGTTGACTTGCTGTATTGTGCGTATCCGCGCCTGCTTGTGGTCCTTCTTGTCCTTGATCTGCTCTAGCAGGCTGTCCACCTGTGTCAACTGTACCAGTAGTTACTCTTTCGAATTCTTCAGCATGAGCTTGTGTTTGTCCGAAAAATAAGAATGATCCTACGATAATCGAAGCAGTGCCCACTGTGAATTTTCTAATTGCGTAATGATTTTTTCTAGTAGGGAAATCTTTTGAAAATTTACTAGATTTTTTCATAATGTAATCTCTCCTTTGAATGTAGTTGTCTCAGTTGCGTTTGAGATTTTTTAAACTAGATTGAAATAAATCTATCTAAGTTTGTATTAGATGTCAATATATTAACATATTTTTCTAACTTCAAACAACTATATAAAATAATTATTGAATATTTTTTCTGTTTTCAAAACAATCATCATACGTGTTAAAATTAAAATCGCTTAAATGAAAGAACTACAAAATTGATTGATTTTCAAGGGACATATCAATTTTAAAGAATACATTATTATTGACTTTGAAAATGATACATATTCACTTACAATAGAATTATAAACTTTTGAAGATGGAGACATATTTTAATGGAACAAATTACTTCTGCTCAAAATAGTAAAATAAAAAATGCGAACAAATTAAAAAAGAAACGTGAAAGAGATAAAACAGGTCTTGCTTTAATAGAGGGGATTCATCTCATAGAAGAAGCTTATCAAAGTCAAATTGAAGTAATACAATTGTTTATCGTTGATCCCGATAGAATGTCATCTTCAATAGTTGATTATGCGAAAGAAGTGTATCAAATTAATCTAAAAGTTGCTGAAGCACTTTCCGGAACTGTTACACCTCAAGGTTTCTTTGCCATTATAAAAAAACCAACTTATGATAAGACACAAGCCAAACAAGTGTTATTAATTGACCGTATTCAAGATCCTGGTAATCTAGGAACTTTAATTAGGACAGCTGATGCTGCTGGATTAGATTTGATAGTTATGGAGAAGGGGACGGCTGACCCTTTTCAAGATAAGGTGATACGTGCTAGTCAAGGAAGTATTTTTCATATACCAGTCATTTTTGATGACATCAATAATTATATTCATCAATTTAATGGTCCAGTGTATGGTACGGCACTTGAAAACGCAGTGAGCTTCAATGATGTTGAAGCGCAAGCCAATTTTGCGCTTGTATTAGGTAATGAAGGAGAGGGTGTCAACCCAGATTTATTAAAAGAAACAACGCAAAATCTTACTATTCCTATTTATGGCAAAGCTGAGAGTTTAAATGTAGCTATTGCTGGAAGTATCTTAATGTATCAGCTGAAAGGTTGACCTTTGATGTTATCATCGACTATAATAATGAATGAAATTTCAAAATTACTATCGCTTTAACATATTAATAATAACCTATAAAAAGACATAAATTATTTAGAAAGTTGAAAAGGGAGAATGATCGAGACTGAAAGTCATTCCAACTTGTAATAATTTTTTCATCTTTTTGGTAACTTAAAGAAATTTAAGTCGGAATAGTCATTCCGTTATCAATAGATTTACAAGTGTATGCGCATGCATAAATTTGGGTGGTACCACGGAAAGCTTTCGTCCCTTTTGAACAGGGGATGAAAGCTTTTTTGTTATTAACAAGTGGCGGTATTGATTTGTAAATAATTGAAGGGACTATATAAGGAGGAATTCAGTCATGACTCAAAATGATCTAATGTCTGAGTTGAAGCAACAAGCTTTAGTTGATATTAATGAAGCAAATGATGCGCAATCGTTACAAGAAGTAAAGGTGAAATATTTAGGTAAAAAAGGTTCTGTTAGCGCTTTAATGAAAAATATGAAAGATTTACCTAATGAAGAAAAACCTGCGTATGGTCAAAAGGTAAATGAATTAAGACAAACTATTCAGAGTGAATTAGATGAAAGACAAAAGCTAATCAAAGAAGAGAAATTAAATCAACAGCTTTCTGAAGAAACAATTGATGTCACATTGCCAAGTCGTCATATTGAAATAGGATCAAAGCATCCTTTAACACGTACAGTTGAAGAGATTGAAGACTTGTTCTTAGGGTTAGGTTATGAAATTGTTGATGGTTATGAAGTTGAACAGGATTATTATAATTTTGAAGCTTTAAATTTACCTAAATCGCATCCAGCACGTGATATGCAAGATAGCTTTTATATCACAGAAGAAATTTTAATGCGTACACATACTTCACCAGTACAAGCACGTACTATGGAAAAACGTAAAGGACAAGGACCAGTCAAAATTATTTGTCCTGGTAAAGTTTATCGACGTGACTCAGATGATGCAACGCATAGCCACCAATTTACACAAATTGAAGGTTTAGTAGTTGATAAAAATATTAAAATGAGCGATTTAAAAGGGACTTTAGAGTTAGTTGCCAAAAAATTATTCGGTGCAGATCGTGAGATTCGTTTACGCCCAAGTTATTTCCCGTTTACTGAACCATCAGTTGAAGTAGATGTATCATGTTTCAAATGTAAAGGACAGGGTTGTAATGTTTGTAAACACACAGGTTGGATTGAAATTTTAGGAGCAGGCATGGTTCACCCAAATGTATTAGAAATGGCCGGATTCGATTCTAAGGAATATTCTGGCTTCGCATTTGGTATGGGACCAGATCGAATTGCAATGTTAAAGTATGGTATTGAAGATATTCGTCACTTTTATACCAATGATGTCCGTTTCTTAGATCAATTTAAAGCTGTAGAAGATAGAGGTGAACAATAATGTTAATTTCAAACGAATGGCTAAAAGATTATGTGAATGTTGACCAGTCAGTTCAAGCGTTAGCAGAGAGAATTACAAGAACTGGAATTGAAGTCGATGATATTATTGACTATACAAAAGATATAAAAAAATTAGTAGTTGGACATGTCTTGTCGAAGACGCCACATCCCAATGCCGATAAATTAAATATTTGTCAAGTAGACTTAGGTGAAGAAGAACCAATTCAAATTGTTTGTGGTGCACCAAATGTAGATGAAGGGCAACATGTGATTGTTGCTAAAGTTGGTGGTCGTTTACCTGGTGGAGTTAAAATTAAACGTGCCAAATTACGTGGCGAACGCTCTGAAGGTATGATTTGCTCATTACAAGAAATAGGTATTTCAAGTCATGTAACTCCTAAAAATTATGAGTCAGGTATATATGTATTTCCAGAAGCAGTAAAACCTGGAACAGATGCGCTAGAAGCACTATATCTTAATGACCAAGTGATGGAATTTGATTTAACACCTAATCGTGCTGATGCATTAAGTATGATAGGTACTGCGTATGAAGTCGCAGCTTTATATCAAACTAAAATGAATAAACCTCAGTTAACAAGCAATGAAAGTCAAGAGTCTGCTAAAGATGAACTAACAATAGAAGTTAAAAACGAAGATAAAGTACCTTACTATAGTGCACGTGTTGTTCATGACGTGACTATTGGTCCTTCTCCAGTATGGATGCAGTTCCGATTAATTAAAGCGGGAATACGTCCAATTAATAATGTGGTAGATATTTCCAATTATGTACTTTTAGAATATGGCCAACCTCTACACATGTTTGATCAAGAGCAAATTGGTTCGCAATCTATTGAAGTTAGACAGGCTAAAAAAGATGAGACAATGAGAACTTTAGATGGTGAAGAACGTCGATTGTTAGATACTGACATTGTCATTACAAATGGGAAAGACCCTATAGCATTAGGAGGTGTTATGGGAGGAGATTTCTCTGAAGTCACTGAACAAACACGACATGTTGTAGTAGAAGGGGCTATCTTTGATCCTGTATCTATTCGACATACATCACGCCGTTTAAATTTAAGAAGCGAATCATCGAGTCGATTTGAAAAGGGGATTGCAACTGAATTCGTCGATGAAGCTGTAGACAGAGCTTGTTATTTACTTGAAACATATGCTTCAGCAACAGTTTTAAAAGATCGAATTTCATATGGAGATTTAGGATCATTTGTGACTCCAATAAAAATCACTGCTGACAAAGTTAACCGTACAATTGGTTTTAATTTAACTGATGAAGAAATCATTGATATTTTTGAGCAATTAGGATTTAAAACTGAAAATAAAAATGGTGACATTATCGTGAATGTTCCATCAAGACGTAAAGATATTTCTATTAAAGAAGATTTAATAGAAGAAGTAGCACGTATATATGGATACGATGACATACCATCAACGCTACCTGTATTTAAAGATGTTACAAGTGGAGAACTAACAGATCGACAGTTTAAAACGCGTACTGTTAAAGAAACACTTGAGGGCGCTGGGCTAGACCAAGCTATTACTTATTCATTGGTATCAAAAAATCATGCTACAGATTTTGCATTACAAAATCGTTCTACAATTGAATTACTTATGCCTATGAGTGAAGCACATTCCACATTACGTCAAAGTTTATTGCCGCATTTAATTGATGCAGTATCATACAATGTTGCTCGTAAAAATACAAATGTTAAGTTATATGAAATCGGACGTGTCTTCTTTGGTAACGGTGAAGGTGAGTTACCAGATGAAGTAGAATACTTGAGCGGTATATTAACTGGAGACTTTGTTAATAACAAATGGCAAGGCAAGAAAGAGCCCGTTGATTTCTATTTAACTAAGGGTATTGTTGAACGTGTTGCTGAAAAGCTTAATCTTCAATTCGATTTTAGAGCTGGTCAAATAGATGGGTTACATCCAGGAAGAACAGCAATTGTGTCACTTAATGGTAAAGATATTGGCTTCATAGGTGAGCTACACCCTACGTTGGCTGCTAACAATGATTTAAAGCGCACGTATGTATTTGAACTTAATTATGATGCAATGATGGAAGTTTCTGTAGGATATATTAATTATGAGCCTATACCTAGATTTCCAGGTGTAACACGTGATATTGCATTAGAAGTTAATCATGAAGTTACTTCATCTGAATTGTTATCCATTATTCATGAGAATGGTGAAGATATTTTAAATGATACACTCGTATTTGATGTATACGAGGGTGAACATTTAGAAAAAGGGAAAAAATCTATTGCAATTAGACTTAGTTATCTAGATACAGAAAACACACTTACCGATGAACGTGTAAATGCTGTGCATGATAAAATTTTAGAAGCACTTAAAAAGCATGGTGCTATTATTAGATAATTATCATAAAGGACTTACGCATTAGTAATAAATACTAGTGCGTAAGTCCTTTTATTTATTGTATTTTTGATTTATTAGATGAATTGCCTTATCTCTGTTTTTAAAATGTTTTTTTGAAATAGTATCAAGTTGTTGAATATCATATTTTTGAATGACTTTAGCGGCAATTAAATCTACTTTATTACTTGCGCCTTTTGGGATTTCCATATGTAGTTTTTTAGAGATGTGGTCCATGTGTTTAACAAATGCATAGCGAGAAATAATGCTTGCTGTCGCGATTGCTAGTGATTTAGACTCACCTTTTGTTTCAAATTTTGTTTTGTCAGGAAAAGGTAATGCTGATAATGCGTAATGTTGATAAACTTCTCGTTTTGCAAATTGATCAATAACAATATAATCCAGTTGATCTTGCTCAATTTTTTGAATCACATTTTTGATAGCCTCATTATGTAAGACAGCTTTCATTTTAACTTGAGACCATCCTAGACTTTGTCGTTCGTTATACTTAACATTATCTAATGTTAATAAAGAATGCGGGATAAAGGTAATGAGCTGTTCTGCAAGATCGACGATTTTAGTATCGTTTAGTTTTTTTGAATCATCTACACCAAGTTCTTTTAAGATTTTGATATGTGATTGGCTCACATAAGCTGCACACACAGTCAATGGACCAAAATAGTCGCCACTGCCTGCTTCATCGCTACCAATACAATGAAAATGATTATATTGAATACTAGTTGTATTTGATGATGTATGTTTGCCAGTTGTTGATTGCTTATCTGGTAGCAATTGACTCACTACTTGCTCAGCATTCTTACCTTGAAACATTACTTTGCCAGAACTATAGATATTGATAACAGTATTTTGATATCTCGTACGAGCTTTCATACCTTGAGGCAACTTCGTCGTCTCAAAAGTAGTTTGAGCCATCAATGATTGAATTTCTTTTGACGTGAGTTTGTATACTACATTTCCCATTAATTGAATCCTCTCTTTTTTGTACTCTTTTATATTTTATCAAATTTTAATATTGAAGATAGTCTTAAATGATATTGTTGAATATGTCATCTGTATTATCTTTTAATAACAGACGTTTACATTGGTATTTACACTCATGTATAATATTTGATGATAAGTAAAATTATGTAAAATACTACAATTTACAATTTAATAAATTGGAATTTGAATAATTGTTTAAGTTAAAATCATTTTAATCCAAGGTCAGGAGAAATTAGTATGGGTGAATTTAAAAATAGAATAAATGTTACGATTAATGATCAACATTTCACAATCATTGGCGAAGATAGCCCTGAACATATTCGTTATGTAGCACATCTTGTTGATGAAAAAATGCAAGAATTAGGTCAAAAATCAGCAGGTTTAGATACAACTCGAAAAGCGATTTTAACATCTGTGAATATTATGCATGAGAAAGTTATTTTAGAAGAAGAGAACAGACGATTACAGCAAGAAATAAATCAATTAAAACAAAGAGATGAATAAATGCTCATTGATATAGTTGTTCTTATTATTATTTGTTACTTTATAGTGATAGGGTTTCGTAGAGGTATTTGGTTATCGATATTGCACTTTGCTTCTTCAATTGTATCTTTATTTATTGCGTCACAATATTATCAATCTATTGCGCAACGTTTAGTTGTTTTTGTGCCATTTCCTAAAACAGTGGCGTTTGATATTGTCTATACTATACCTTATGATCATTTGCAATACAGATTTGAAAAAGTGATAGCATTTATTATAATATTTGGTATGTGTAAGCTTATTTTGTATCTAGTTGTTGTTACATTTGATAATATAATAACGTATAAAAAGATACATTTAGTAAGTCGGATATCGAGTGTCGTTTTGAGTATCATAGCGGTTTTTATATATTTACAAATTGGACTTTATTTATTATCGCTATATCCGCATTCATTTATACAGTACCAATTATCTCAATCGCTATTAAGTCGAGTTGTGATTGAACAAATTCCTTATTTATCACAATTTATTTTAAATTTATAAAGTAATGACATGAGGTCAGGACAAGTTCGAACGTTAATGTTATGTCCTGGTCTTCTTTTTATGGAGTGATATTGATGACAAAAAAAGATGTAATTCAATTATTAGAAAAAATAGCTATATATATGGAGCTAAAAGGAGAAAATACATTTAAAGTTTCAGCGTATAGAAAAGCTGCACAAAGTTTAGAGGTTGATGAGCGTACATTAGAAGAGATTGATGATGTAACAGAACTTAAAGGCATTGGAAAAGGCGTAGGAGAAGTTATTAATGAATTTAAAACAAAAGGTCAATCATCGACTCTTCAAGCACTTCAAGATGAAGTGCCTGAAGGGTTAGTGCCACTGTTGAAAATACAGGGATTAGGCAGTAAAAAAATAGCAAAACTATATCAAGAACTTCAAATTACTGATAAAGAAACACTTCAAAAAGCCTGTGAAGAAGGTAAAGTCAGTGCTTTAAACGGTTTTGCAAAAAAGACAGAGCAAAACATTTTAGAAGCAGTGAAGGCGATAGGTGCTAAAAAGGATCGTTATCCTATAGAGCTAATGAGAGGTCTCAACCAAGAAATTGTAAAATTTATTGAACAGCTAGAAGGAGTTAAACAATATTCAACTGCTGGTAGTCTTAGAAGATATAAGGAAATGAGTAAAGATTTAGATTTCATAATTAGTACATCAGAGCCTAAAAAAGTTCAACAACAATTACTCCGTATTCCGAATAAAGTCAAAGATGTTGCTGTTGGGGATACTAAAATTTCTCTGGAATTAGCTTATGATGATGAGACGATTGGTGTTGATTTTAGATTGATAGAACCTGCTGCTTTTTACCATACTTTACAACACTTCACCGGTTCGAAGGATCATAATATTAGAATAAGACAATTAGCAAAAGCACGTGACGAAAAGGTTAGTGAGTATGGTATCGAACAACAAGATGGTAAGCTATTACAATTACAAAGTGAAGAAGCGATCTATCATCATTTTGGTGTAGATTGGATTGCGCCTGCCATGCGTGAAGACGGTAGTGAGTTTCATAAAGATCTGAGTCAAATCATTCAATTAGGTGACATCAATGGAGATTTGCATATGCACACAACATATAGTGATGGTACCTTTTCGATTAAAGAAATGATTGAGGCAAATATTGCAAAAGGTTATGAATTTATGGTCATTACAGATCACTCACAAAGTTTAAAAGTAGCTCGTGGATTACAAGTCGACCGTCTGCTAAGACAAAATGAAGAAATAAAGCAATTAAATGAAGAGTATAAGGAAATAGATATATATTCAGGAACAGAAATGGACATTCTACCTGATGGAACATTAGATTACGATGACGAAGTATTGGCACAGCTTGATTATGTTATCGCCGCTATTCATCAAAGCTTTAATCAATCTGAAGACGAAATCATGAAACGTTTGGAAACAGCATGTAGAAATCCATATGTGCGTCACATTGCTCATCCAACCGGCCGTATTATTGGACGTAGAAAAGGTTATAAAGCTAATATTGAAAAGTTAATGAATTTAGCCGAAGAAACAAATACAATTTTAGAGATTAACGCAAATCCACATCGTTTAGATTTAAATGCAGAAATCGTTCGTAAATATCCAAAGGTTAAGTTAACAATTAATACGGATGCTCATCATACAAATCATCTTGATTTCATGAAATATGGTGTTGCTACTGCACAAAAAGGATTTGTCAATAAAGAGAGGGTCATTAATACAATGACGAAGGAAGCCTTTCGCTCATTTGTTGAAACGAATAAATATAAGAAATAGAGGGATTGCATGAGACAAAAAACATTAGATGTCTTGGAATTTGAAAAGATTAAATCATTTGTGGCAGATGAAACTATAAGTGATCTAGGTCGTGAAAAAGTACAAGAGATGGCTCCCGCTAGTAATTTTGATACAGTAGAATTTCAAATGAATGAAACAGACGAAATTTCACAAATCTATAACAAGCATCGATTACCAAGTTTAAGTGGTCTAGCAAAAGTGTCTCCACTTGTTCATAGGGCCAGCATAGGAGGCGTTTTAAATGTGGCAGAATTAAACAGAATTAAACGCCTAGTTCAAGTGCAAAATCAATTTAAAACATTTTACAATCAAATGCTAGAAGAAGATGAAGAGGTTAAGTATCCTATACTGCATGATAAAATGAATCATCTACCGATACTTACAGATTTATTTAAAGAAATTAATGAAACATGTGATGCACACGATTTATTTGACCATGCAAGTTATACTTTACAAAGTATTAGAAGTGAAATTTCAAGAACAAACCAACGAATTCGTCAAAATTTAGATAGAATAGTGAAAAATCAAGGGAATCAAAAAAAACTATCTGATGCAATTGTAACAGTAAGAAATGATCGCAATGTTATTCCGGTGAAAGCTGAATATAGACAAGATTTCAATGGTATTGTTCATGATCAATCGGCATCAGGACAAACACTATATATTGAACCGAATTCTGTTGTAGAGATGAATAATCAAATCAGTCGTTTGCGTAATGATGAAGCAGTTGAACGTGAACGTATATTGACTGAATTGACGGGATTTGTTTCGGCGGAAGCTGACGCATTACTCATTGCTGAATCGGTTATGGGTCAAATTGATTTTTTAATTGCTAAAGCTCGTTATGCGCGCACTATAAAAGGGACAAAACCTACATTTAAAGAGGATCGAACGATATATTTACCTAATGCATTTCACCCTTTATTAGACAAAGATACTGTTGTAGCAAATACAATTGAATTTATTGACGATGTAGAAACAGTCATAATTACTGGACCAAACACGGGTGGTAAGACTGTTACTTTAAAAACACTAGGATTGATAATTGTCATGGCACAATCAGGATTGTTAATTCCTACACTGGATGGAAGTCAATTAAGTATCTTTGAAAATGTATATTGTGATATTGGAGATGAACAATCTATAGAACAATCATTATCAACATTTTCATCTCACATGAAAAATATAGTAGAAATATTACAAGATGCAGATCAAAATAGTCTCATTTTATTTGATGAACTAGGCGCAGGTACAGATCCAAGTGAAGGTGCGGCACTCGCAATGAGTATCTTAGATTATGTACGCCGTTTAGGGTCTTTAGTTATGGCAACAACACATTACCCTGAATTAAAAGCTTATAGTTATAATCGTGAAGGTGTCATGAATGCAAGTGTTGAATTTGACGTTGAAACACTGAGCCCGACTTATAAATTATTAATGGGTGTTCCAGGGAGATCTAATGCCTTTGATATATCGAAAAAACTTGGTCTAAGTCTCAACATCATTAATAAAGCTAAGACAATGATAGGGACAGACGAGCAAGAGATCAATGCCATGATTGAATCATTAGAACAAAATTCAAAACGTGTTGATCAACAACGTATAGAATTAGATCGACTTGTGAGGGAAGCACAGCAAACCCACGATGCTTTGTCTAAACAATACCAACAGTATCAAAATTATGAGAAATCATTGATGGATGAAGCTAAAGAAAAAGCTAATCAGCGTGTGAAATCTGCGACTAAAGAAGCGGACGAAATTCTTAAAGAACTTAGAAATCTAAGAGATCATAAGGGCGCTGAGGTAAAAGAACATGAATTAATTGATAAAAAGAAACAACTTGATGATCAATATGAGGTAAAATCAATTAAGCAACATGTTCAAAAGAAAAAGTATGATACGATTCATACTGGAGATGAAGTGAAAGTTCTATCTTACGGTCAAAAAGGTGAAGTGCTTGAACTTGTAGGTGACGAAGAAGCAGTTGTACAAATGGGAATCATTAAAATGAAATTACCTATTGAAGATTTAGAAAAAACGAAAAAGAAAAAAGAAAAACCTACAAAAATGGTAACAAGACAAAATAGACAAACTATTAAAACAAAACTAGATTTAAGAGGATATCGTTACGAAGAAGCTTTAAATGAATTAGATCAATATCTTGATCAGGCGGTTTTAAGCAATTACGAACAAGTATATATTATTCATGGTAAAGGTACGGGGGCACTTCAAAAAGGTGTTCAACAACATTTAAAAAAACATAAAAGCGTTAGACAATTTAGGGGAGGTATGCCTAGTGAAGGTGGATTTGGTGTCACTGTGGCAGAACTCAAGTAACCTTTAGATATGAGTAATGTGACTATATCTGAATAATTAAATGAACGATTTTATAGAACTCAGTATTAAAAATATTTAATAACAGTGCTTAACTTAAAGTATAAAGTTTAACGAAAGGACAAGGGCGCACATTACCATAATAACTAATGTGTTAAGTCGCTCTAAACTCGCTATGTTTGTTAAGAGCATCTATAATGCAAAGGTGATTAATCTCTGTTATAATTTGTTCATCATTGAAAATTAAGGAGGATTGGCATTATGGCAATCGTAAAAGTAACTGATTCTGATTTTGATAGCAAAATTGAATCTGGTGTTAAATTAGTTGATTTCTGGGCGACTTGGTGTGGACCTTGTAAAATGATTGCACCAGTTTTAGAAGAACTAGCAGGAGACTATGATGGTAAAGCTGACATCTTAAAATTAGATGTTGATGAAAACCCATCAACTGCAGCGAAATATGAAGTAATGAGTATCCCAACTTTAATTGTATTTAAAGATGGCGAACCAGTTGATAAAGTTGTAGGTTTCCAACCTAAAGAAAACTTAGCAGAAGTATTAGATAAACATCTATAAGATTAACATAAATAAAGACTGGGGCATTACATTGAGTAATTGCTCCAGCTTTATTTTGTTTTCATTAATTAATTTGATAATGGAAAGGAGGAGCCCTTTGGAGGAATATCAAAAGAAAATAAAAGAAAAATTAAACGTAGTCCCTTTAGAGCCGGGTTGTTACTTAATGAAAGATAGAAATGATCAGGTTATATATGTGGGGAAGGCAAAACGTTTAAGAAATCGTCTACGTTCTTATTTTACGGGCGCACATGATGCTAAAACAACCCGTTTAGTTGGAGAAATACGTAACTTTGAATTTATCGTGACATCAAGTGAGACAGAATCGCTACTGCTAGAGCTTAATCTTATAAAACAGTATCAACCCCGATATAATATTTTATTAAAAGATGATAAAAGTTATCCTTTTATTAAAATTACCAAAGAAAAGCACCCACGATTACTTGTTACTCGTACTGTAAAAAAGAATTCAGGTAAATACTTTGGTCCATATCCTAATGCGTATTCTGCACAAGAAACAAAGAAATTACTTGATCGTATCTATCCATTTAGAAAATGCGATAATATGCCAGATAAGCTGTGTCTTTATTACCATATTGGACAATGCATGGGACCGTGTGTCTATGATGTTGATTTAGAGAAGTATGCTCAAATGACAAAAGAAATTACGGACTTTCTAAATGGGGAAGATAAAACAATTTTGAATCATTTAGAAGACCGCATGAATAAAGCGAGTGAACAGTTAGATTTTGAACAAGCAAAAGAATATAGGGATATGATTCAACACATTCACAATTTAACTAAAAAACAAAAGATTATGTCTTCGGATAATACAATTAGAGATGTTTTTGGTTATAGTGTTTCTAAAGGCTGGATGTGTGTTCAAGTCTTCTTCGTTAGACAAGGTAATATGATAAAACGTGATGCTACAATGATACCAATACAACAAACAGAGGAAGAAGAATTTTATACTTTTATAGGTCAATTTTATAGTTTAAATCAGCATCTAATACCTAAAGAAGTTCATGTACCTAAAAATCTTGATAAGGATATCATTCAGTCGGTAGTAGATACTAAGATTGTTCAACCAGTACGAGGAGCTAAAAAAGACATGATTAATTTAGCGAATCACAATGCTGAAGTGCAACTCGATAATAAATTTGAATTAATTGCTAGAGATGAGTCAAGAACCATCAAAGCAATTGAAGAACTAGGAGAGCGTATGGGTATCCAAACACCAATAAGAATTGAAGCTTTTGATAATTCAAATATTCAAGGTGTTGATCCAGTTTCAGCAATGGTTACATTTGTAGATGGCAAACCTCATAAAAAAGATTATCGAAAATATAAGATTAAAACAGTGGAAGGACCTGATGATTATAAATCTATGAGAGAGGTCGTTCGTAGACGCTATACTCGTGTACTTAACGAGGGGCTACCTCTACCAGATTTAATAATAGTTGATGGTGGGAAAGGTCATATGAATGGTGTGATGGATGTACTCGAAAATGAACTTGGGCTAGATATACCAGTTGCTGGTTTACAAAAAAATGATAAACACCAAACATCTGAACTACTTTATGGAGCAAGTGCTGAAATAGTACCTTTAAAAAAGAATAGTCAAGCATTTTATCTATTACACCGCATACAAGATGAGGTTCATCGATTTGCAATTACATTCCACCGACAAACACGTCAAAAAACAGGTCTGAAATCTGTTCTTGATGACATTGATGGTATTGGAACTAAGAGAAAAACTTCATTATTACGTACGTTTGGATCGATTAAGAAAATGAAAGAAGCGTCTTTTGATGAATTAAGACAAGCAGGATTGCCTGAAAAGGTTGCTAAAAACCTTCAAAACGCGTTACAAAACAAATAATTATTAAAAAGTGGGCATGAGAATCATTCTCATGCCCAAAAATTGTGAAATTAATGTTACAATGTACGTATCAAAAGCTAATTTTTTTAAAGTTGTATGGAAGCGTTTTCTAAATGAGAAAAGTTATCACTTCATGTTAATTGTCACAACTAATAGATTTCCAAATCTTTAAACTTACTGCTCAATGACTGGCTTTTTACTTTTTTAAGTCCTACTTGTGTATAGGTCGATATTAATTGTAAAGACAAGTACTAAATAAAAAAGTAAATCAACGCTGGTCTTTTATGTAAAACTTTAGGGCATTTTGCATACAAGTTTCTAAGAATTAGCAATTTAAATTATAAGTTTCACAGGGGGGACTCTTTTTGGCTCAATCAAAGAATGAATTTTACCTTAGAAGATTACATTCGTTATTAGGGGTTATTCCGATAGGTGCATTTTTAATTGTGCACTTAATGGTAAACCATCAAGCAACGCAAGGTGCTGAAGCTTTTAATAGAGCGTCAGGATTTATGGAATCTTTACCATTCCTTATTGTGATGGAATTTATACTTATTTATATACCATTGTTATACCATGGTTTGTTCGGTTTACACATCGCTTTCACTGCTAAGGAGAACATCGGGCATTACTCATTATTTAGAAACTGGATGTTTTTCTTCCAACGTGTAAGTGGTATTTTAGCATTTATTTTTATTGCAATGCACTTATGGCAAACACGTTTGCAAAAAGCTTTTTATGGTAAATCTGTGGACTATAATCTAATGCATGAAACATTACAACATCCGTTATGGGCAATCTTTTACATTATTTGTGTCATTGCTGTTGTTTTCCATTTTGCTAATGGTTTATGGTCATTTTGTGTAACATGGGGCTTTTTACAATCTAAAAAATCTCAACGTGTTTTTACTTGGATTTCACTCATAGTATTTTTAGTGATTTCTTATATTGGTGTTGCAGCCGTTATTGCGTTTATATAAATATATGAATTTTCGTTTTGAAATAAGTGAGTATAGATAAATTTACTACTAAGAAATTATGAAACGTTAAAAATTAACTGTTTCGTAGTTAGTTTATATCTAAAAATTAAAAGTAGGGCTTGAGATTTAAATATTCAGGGGAGTGACATTTCTATGGCAGAGAAAAAAATTATTGTTGTCGGTGGAGGACTAGCCGGTCTGATGTCAACAATTAAAGCGGCAGAACAAGGTGCACATGTAGATTTATTTTCCATTGTACCGGTAAAGCGTTCGCACTCTGTTTGTGCACAAGGTGGCATAAATGGTGCTGTTAATACTAAAGGTGAGGGAGATTCACCGTGGATTCACTTTGATGATACTGTTTATGGCGGAGACTTCCTGGCTAATCAACCACCAGTCAAAGCAATGGCTGATGCTGCACCTAAAATCATCCATCTGTTAGATCGTATGGGGGTTATGTTTAACAGAACGAAAGAAGGCTTATTAGACTTTAGACGTTTTGGCGGCACACTACATCATAGAACAGCATTTGCTGGCGCAACGACAGGTCAACAGTTACTTTATGCACTAGATGAGCAGGTTCGCTCATTTGAGGTGGATGGTTTAGTAACTAAATACGAAGGATGGGAATTTCTAGGTATTGTTAAAGACGAAGAAGATGCTGCAAGAGGTATTGTCGCTCAAAATATGACAACATCAGAAATTCAATCATTCGGCTCAGATGCTGTCATCATGGCAACAGGTGGTCCTGGTATTATCTTTGGTAAAACGACTAACTCAATGATTAATACTGGTTCAGCGGCGTCCATCGTTTATCAGCAAGGTGCGATTTATGCAAATGGTGAATTCATTCAAATACATCCGACTGCGATTCCAGGTGATGACAAATTACGTCTTATGAGTGAATCAGCTCGCGGTGAAGGTGGCCGTATTTGGACGTATAAAGATGGTAAACCTTGGTACTTCTTAGAAGAAAAATATCCAGACTATGGTAACTTAGTTCCACGCGATATAGCGACACGTGAAATTTTCGATGTTTGTATTAACCAAAAGTTAGGCATCAATGGAGAAAACATGGTTTACCTTGATTTATCTCATAAAGATCCACACGAATTAGATGTTAAATTAGGTGGTATTATTGAAATTTATGAAAAATTCACAGGTGATGATCCACGTAAAGTTCCAATGAAGATTTTCCCAGCAGTACATTATTCAATGGGTGGTTTATACGTAGATTATGATCAAATGACTAATATTAAAGGGTTATTTGCAGCTGGAGAATGCGATTTCTCACAACATGGTGGTAACCGTTTAGGTGCTAATTCTTTACTTTCAGCTATTTATGGAGGTACAGTAGCAGGGCCTAACGCTATCAAATATGTTGAAAATGTTGAAAAATCGTATACAGATCTAGATGACAGTATTTTCGAAGCTCGTGTTAAAGAAGAGAAAGAAAAATTTGATCATTTATTAAATATGCGTGGTACTGAAAATGCTTATAAACTTCACCGTGAATTAGGTGAAATTATGACAGCTAACGTAACTGTGGTTCGTGAAAATGAAAAGTTACTTGAAACAGATAAAAAAATTCAAGAACTTATGAAACGTTATGAAGATATTGATATGGAAGATACGCAAACATGGAGCAACCAAGCAGTATTCTTCACACGACAATTATGGAATATGTTGGTTCTTGCTCGTGTGATTACGATTGGTGCGTATAATCGTAACGAATCTAGAGGTGCACATTACAAACCTGAATTCCCAGAACGTAATGATGAAGAATGGTTAAAAACAACCATGGCTCGTTATAAAGGTAGAAGTGAAAAGCCAGAATTTACTTATGAGCCAGTAGATGTAAGTTTAATTCCACCTCGTAAGCGTGACTACACAAGTAAGTCTAAAGGAGGTAATAAATAATGGCTGATCAATCATTAAAAGAAACTCCAAAAACTCAAAGTAATCCACAAACTCAAGTACAAGGTCAAAATCAACAACCAAAACAAAAAACAGTAAAATTGATAATTAAACGTCAAGATAATAGCGAATCAAAACCTTATGAAGAATCATTTGAAATTCCTTATAAGGAAAATTTAAACGTAATCGCATGTTTGATGGAAATCAGACGAAATCCAGTCAACTCTAAAGGTGAAAAAACGACACCAGTCACATGGGATATGAATTGCCTCGAAGAAGTATGTGGCGCTTGTTCAATGGTAATCAACGGCCGTGCACGACAATCATGTTCAGCTATTGTTGATCAATTAGAACAACCTATTCGTCTTGAACCTATGAGTACTTTCCCTGTCATTCGAGATTTACAAGTTGATCGCTCAAGAATGTTCGATAACTTAAAACGAATGAAAGCATGGATTCCTATTGATGGAACATATGACTTAGGACCTGGACCACGTATGCCAGAGAAAAAACGTCAAACTGCATATGAGTTGTCTAAATGTATGACTTGTGGTGTATGTTTAGAAGTATGTCCAAATGTCACAAAAAACAATAAATTTGTTGGTGCACAAGCCATTTCTCAAGTACGTTTGTTCGATTTACATCCAACAGGTTCTATGACTAAAGATGAGCGTTTAGATGCATTGATGAGTGCAGGTGGACTGCAAGAATGTGGTAATTCTCAAAACTGTGTGAATGCATGTCCTAAAGGTATACCATTGACAACGTCAATTGCCGCAATGAATAGAGAAACCTCTTTCCATATGTTTAAATCATTCTTTGGTTCAGACCATCAAGTAGATTAATATAGCTTATAGTGACCAAGGCAACTTCGCCTTGGTCATTTTTTGCTGATTGTAGAATAAAGATAGGAATTTCACTTTACAAGAACTATAAACGTAAATATCTACAGTTATATGATACTGTGATACAATGTAAGGTAATTGTAAAAATAAGGGTGAAGAAGTATGAATAAACCTATTGGAGTCATTGATTCAGGTGTTGGTGGTCTTACTGTTGCTAAAGAAATTATGAGACAGTTACCAAATGAAACTATTTATTATTTAGGTGATATAGCACGTTGTCCATATGGTCCAAGACCAGGAGAAGAAGTTAAAAAATTCACAACGGAACTAGCTCAAAAATTGATGGAATTTGATATAAAAATGCTGGTTATTGCTTGCAATACTGCTACGGCAGTTGCGTTAGATTATTTACAAAACATATTACCTATTCCTGTCATTGGTGTTATCGAACCTGGAGCAAGAACTGCGATAATGACTACTAAAAATCAAAATGTATTAGTTTTAGGAACCGAAGGAACAATTAAATCAGAAGCGTATCGCACACATATAAAAAAGATAAATCCAAATGTGAATGTCTATAGTGTTGCATGCCCGGGCTTTGTTCCTCTAGTTGAACAAATGCGCTATAAAGACCCTACAATCACTAATATTGTGATTCATCAAACGTTGAAGCAATGGAGAAACAGTGATGCGGACACGGTTATTTTAGGATGTACACACTATCCGTTGTTATATCAGCCTGTTTATGAATATTTTAGTGGTACTAAAACAGTTATCTCATCTGGCTTAGAAACAGCAAGAGAAGTAAGTGCATTACTCACGTTTAGCAATGAGCATGCCAGTTACACAGAACATCCCCAACATCGATTTTTTGCGACTGGTGACACCACACATATTAAAAATATTATTGATGAATGGTTAAATATGAAAGTTGAAGTCAAAAGAATAACTGTAAATGATTCATAGAAGGAGAGAATGATATGGAAGATATTGTTATTGCAACTAATAATCAAGGTAAGATAAACGATTTTAAAGCTATTTTTAAAAATCAACATGTTATTGTAATTTCTGAGTTGATTGAAGATTTTGATGTAGAAGAAACAGGTGCCACATTTGAAGAAAACGCTAAGTTAAAATCCGAAGCGGCAGCACATGCATTAAATAAGCGTGTCATTGCAGATGATAGTGGACTTGAAGTGTTCGCATTAAATGGGGAACCAGGCGTATATTCAGCGCGCTATGCAGGATTAGGTAAGAATGATGAAGATAATATTGAAAAGTTGTTAACGAACTTAGAAGATGTTCAAGACCGTCGTGCTCAATTTGTTTGTGTGATTAGTATGAGTGCGCCTAATGAAAAAACAAAAACATTTAAAGGAACAGTTTCCGGAGTGATAACAACTGAACGACATGGAAAAAATGGTTTTGGTTATGATCCAATATTTTTCGTTCCAGAATTAAATAAAACGATGGCGGAAATTACAAATGATGAAAAGGGTAAAATCAGTCATCGTGGAAATGCTATTCTATTGTTAAAAGAATATTTAGAGGGTGAACAACATGTCTAAGTGGATTATTCTTAGTGATAATCACAAAGAAACAGGTATCTTATATCATATTTATGATCTACATAAAGATGCAGATAAATTTTTACATTTAGGGGATTCTGAATTTAGTTATAATGACACAGAACTTAGTTTGTATCAGCGTGTGAAAGGTAATTGTGATTTTTATCCAGAGTTTTTAGAAGAAGCAATCACTGAAGAAAACGGAGTCCGTGCCTTTTATACTCATGGTCATCTTTATCAAGTAAACCAAACACGAATGAAACTTGCTGAAAAGGCAAAAGAATTAGGATGTTTGTTTGCCTTCTATGGACATACACATGTGGCAAAATATGAGCAAATAGGTGGCATCCATGTAATTAATCCTGGTAGTATTTCTCAATCACGTAGTCAAATCGAAGAAACTTTTGCTGAGCTCGTATACAAGGATGATGAAAATACTATCATTTTGAATTTTAGAAATAGAGAAAATCAGGTCATCGAAACAGTTAAGATTGAATATTAGACAGTTAGGAATAATAAGAGCAAAACTTTTATATAAAGAATAAACCTGGGACATTAAAATGTTTCAGGTTTATTAATGATGTGGTCATCGATGGCTAAGTTAAACTTACGTGATGTTTACGCCTTATTAAGTTTGCTCTTTTGTAATATATAGTGGGTTTTAATCTCTGTTGAATTATATTATTGTATTTTACATAATAAAAAAGGAGCCTCATTCAATGAGACTCCTTTTTTTATAGCGTCCTGGGAGGGATTCGAACCCCCGACCGATGGCTTAGAAGGCCATTGCTCTATCCAGCTGAGCTACCAGGACATTTTCAACACAAGAATTATTATATCTAAATATATGTCTTTTAGCAATAGGTACCTAATAAAAATTATTTATATTTTTCACTATAATAGAGGTTTTTATACATAAATGTTAATTTGATATAAAATCCTATATGTTTATATCAATAAAATAGAGTTCAATACAGTTGCGCATGCCTAACTGTTGTAAAACCTAAGAAAATTAACAGTTAGGAACTCTTAATTATTTAGTATGAAAAATGCAACAAATTGAGTCAAATTAACTTTATAGTAAAGGTAACAAAACGATAGAGATAACGAATCGCAATCGTATCCAATCGTTTTGGAGTTATTAACTCATTTAGGAGTGTTAATAATGAAATTATTTAACGCTTTTAAAGACATCTTAGAAGCAGCCATCACTAACGATGGCACTCAATTAGGGGCAAGTATTGTTAACATCATAGAAAGTAGCGTTGATATGGTGAATCGATTTTTGGGAAATTAGTTCATCATCAACGATCTCGCATAATAATAAAATTTATTTAAAGGAGTTTTGAATAATGGAACAATTATTTGACGCAATTAGAAGTGTAGTAGATGCAGGAATCAACCAAGATTGGTCTCAATTAGCTTCAGGCATCGCTGGTATTGTTGAAAATGGTATTAGTGTTATTTCTAAATTATTAGGTCAATAATTTAAAAATTAAAACTTTAAAATTTAAATAATTAATTAGGGAGAGATAAACATGTCAAAATTAGCAGAAGCTATTGCAAATACAGTAAAAGCAGCACAAGATCAAGATTGGACTAAATTAGGAACTAGTATCGTTGACATCGTAGAAAACGGCGTTAGCGTATTAGGTAAAATCTTCGGATTTTAATTAATCATAGTCTTTTAAAATATAAATTTAAATAATTAATTAGGGAGAGATAAACATGTCAAAATTAGCAGAAGCTATTGCAAATACAGTAAAAGCAGCACAAGATCAAGATTGGACTAAATTAGGAACTAGTATCGTTGACATCGTAGAAAGTGGCGTTAGCGTATTAGGTAAAATCTTCGGTTTCTAATACACGATTAATTATTGGCCAGAGCGAATGCTCTGGTCTTTTTTTGTGCCATTTTATTTGTTACTATTTTATTAAAAAAGATTGTTAATAAATAGGAGATTTGAATATGAAATTCAAAAATATATTATTTGATTTCGACGATACATTAGTGGATTTTTATGATGCTGAGAAAAAAGCGTTTTACAATTTAGCGCAGAAATATAATCATCAGCCAAGTCAACAGGATTTCGAACATTTTAGGAAAGTGAACCAAGCCCATTGGGAAGCATTTCAACAAAATAAATTGACTAAAGATGAAGTGCTGTCACAACGATTTATTAATTATTTTAATGACTATCATATTCATGTAAATGGAAAAGAAGCTGATGAGTGCTTTAGAGCTGAATTGGCAAAGGCACCGGTTAAATTATTTGATCATACATTAGAAGTTATACAACAATTAAAATTAAATCATTCTCTATATATAGTAACCAATGGTGTAACAGAAACACAGCTACGACGAATTGCTCAGACACAATTTAATGAAATATTTCAAGACGTCTTTATATCTGAACAAACTGGATTTCAAAAACCGATGACAGAGTTCTTCGATTTTGTTTTTGAACATATCGGAGAGAATAACAGGAATCAAACTCTGATTGTGGGAGATTCTTTAACGTCTGACATTTTAGGTGGTAAAAATGCTAATATATCAACATGTTGGTTTAATATCAGACAAAAAGAAAACCATACGTCTATTCAACCGGATTATATCATTAATGACTTATCAGAAATGGTTCACATTGTTGAGTGAATAGGAGAGAAAAAGACAATTGAAGAAGTATAAGTTGAGCCAACGCTTGTAAAATTTATCACTACAAGTGTTGGCTCAGTTTAATTGATATATTATTGTTACGACATTATGGATTCCATATTAGGATGTCGTGCCCTTCAGGATTTTTGGTTGCTACATCTTTAAAACCTTGTTTTAAAAAGAACGCTTTTGAGTTATTTCTAGCAATAGCTTTAATTGGTTTTTTATTTTCTTTAGCAAAGTTTAATAGTTGCTTAGCATATCCACGTCTTTGGTAAGTATCTAATACTTCTAATTTCCAAAGTAGAATATAGTCATTGCTATTAGGAAAATAAGTTTCTTCTACTTCCCCTTTATCAAGTAATGCCATTCTCGCAACTAATTTATTACCAACAAAAATTCCATAAAAAGGAGAATCGGAACTTGCATCAATCATTTGTCCCTTTAACTCCTCAATCATATATAGGTTCTTGTTACCAAATTCTCTGAAATCAGCGAAAAGCTCATCAGTTTTGTAATTGATTTGTAAATGTTTAACTTCACCCATATCGTTTCCCCCTTTGTTTCTTTATTTTATTATACCCTCTTTAAAATGCTTTTTCATTTAATAATCATACTTGGTTGTTTTGTCAAAAATTTAGATAAATTAATGTATAAGCCGTTAAATTGTCAATAAGAAATATAATCTTTATACTATATGAGGAATAGTGATAATGAAGGAGTAAAAACATGAAGTGTAATACGTTAAAGTTAACTGAACAGGATCAGTTCATTAATAAAATAAAAAATAGTGAATCTCAAATTACATCTTTTTATGAATATGATGCAGCGCAAAAAGAAAGCTTTGATAGAAGATTAAAAACACCTAATAACGGAAGGGAATTTCATTTATCACGAGTGATTAAATCTTACATGAATGAATTAAATTTAACACATCAGCAACTGAATAACATAGATGCTTTAGCTGATGGTGCAAAAGTAGTGATTGGTGGACAACAAGCTGGTCTTTTTGGGGGTCCACTGTATACGTTTCATAAGATTTTCTCAATTATAACTTTAAGTCGTCAACTTTCTGAGGAATACGATACGCCTATTGTACCTGTGTTTTGGATTGCTGGTGAGGACCATGATTTTGAAGAGGTAAATCATACGTATGCATTCAATAATAAAGAAACTACTTTGAAAAAAGTAAAGTATCATACGATGACACCACCAGATAGTAATGTTTCAAGATATACTCCTGATAAGAACGAATTAAAAGCATCATTAAATCACTTTTTTAAAGAAATAAAGGAAACTGTACATACTCAAGATGTTTATCAAATGTGCGTCAATATTATTAATCAATATGATTCATGGACTGATATTTTTAAGGGATTGATACATGAAGTGTTTAAGGATTATGGCATTCTACTCATTGATGCTCAATACCCTGAATTAAGACAGATGGAGAAACCGTTGTTTAAAGAGATATTAGAAAAGAGGGATCAAGTCGATCAATCTTTTCGTGAAACTCAGATACGAACAACTCAACAACAACTTCCATCAATGATACAAACAGAGACAAACACGCATTTGTTTATCCATGAAGACGGAATGAGACAGCTTTTAAATTTTGATGGCACTTATTTTAAACTGAATAAAACTGAGAAACGTTACACGAAACAAAATTTATTAGATATCATAGAAAGAGAGCCTGAAAGAATTTCTAATAATGTTGTTACACGTCCAGTTGTAGAGGAATGGTTGTTTAACACAGTAGCATTTATCGGAGGTCCAAGCGAAATCAAATATTGGGCAGAATTAAAAGGTGTCTTCGATACGTTAAATGTAGAAATGCCTATTGTTATGCCAAGATTAAGAATCACGTATTTATATGCTAGAACTAAAAAGTTATTAAAACAATATAATTTATCAATAGAGTCTGTCATTGCAAATGGAGTAGAACAGGAACGTCAACGTTTTGTTCGTGAAAAAGCGTCAAATAATTTTATAAATGAAGTAGAAGAAATGAAAACTCAGCAACAAGAACTTTATAATAATTTATTAACTTATGTGGAAAATAACTATGACAACCAACTTCTTTTAGAAAAAAATAATCAAATTCATCTCAATCAATACGATTATTTAATCAAACGATACCTACTGAATATTGAAAGAGAAAATGATATAAGTATGCGACAGTTTAGAGAAATCAGTGAAACACTCCATCCAATGGGTGGTCTACAAGAAAGAGTTTGGAATCCACTTCAAATTATGAATGATTTTGGGATAGATGTGTTCAGTCCCTCCACCTATCCACCACTTTCTTACTCGTTTGATCATTTGATTATAAAACCTTGATATGACAGTGTTTTTACCCGTTTTATCTTAAAGATAAAACGGGTTTTTTTGTGTTTGAGCAAATTATTTGCACCTTTTTTGTATAATTAGTGGAGGATAGTGGGGAGATGTGGTAAATTATAAATAAGGTGAGGTGATAAAAATGTTCATGGGAGAATTCGATCATCAATTGGATACAAAAGGACGTATGATTATACCGTCCAAGTTTCGTTATGATCTAAATGAACGTTTTATTATCACAAGAGGCCTTGATAAATGTTTATTTGGTTACACTCTAGAAGAGTGGCAGCAAATTGAAGAGAAGATGAAAACCTTACCTATGACAAAAAAAGACGCGCGTAAATTTATGCGTATGTTCTTCTCAGGTGCTGTAGAAGTAGAATTAGATAAACAAGGGCGTATTAATATTCCGCAAAATTTAAGAAAATACGCCAATTTAAGTAAGGAATGTACAGTAATTGGTGTTTCAAATCGTATTGAGATTTGGGACAGAGAAACTTGGAATGATTTCTATGATGAATCTGAAGAAAGTTTCGAAGACATTGCTGAAGATTTAATAGATTTTGATTTTTAAATGGAGGAATTTAAATGTTTCATCATGTGAGCGTCATGTTAAACGAAACCATTGATTATTTAAATATTAAAGAAGATGGTGTGTATGTTGACTGTACGTTAGGTGGAGCAGGACATGCCCTCTATTTACTTAATCAATTAAATGATAAAGGTAGACTTATTGCGATTGATCAAGATTTAACAGCCATAGAAAATGCGAAAGAAGTTTTAAAAGAACATTTGCACAAAGTCACTTTTGTTCATAACAACTTTCGAGAATTAACAAATATTTTAAATGAATTAGAAATTGATAAAGTAGATGGTATTTATTATGACTTAGGTGTTTCAAGTCCTCAATTGGATGTGCCTGAAAGAGGTTTCAGTTATCACAATGATGCGAAACTTGATATGCGAATGGATCAAACACAATCACTTTCTGCATATGAAGTAGTTAATCAATGGTCTTATGAAGCATTAGTTAAGATTTTCTATCGTTACGGCGAAGAGAAATTTTCTAAACAAATTGCACGTAGAATTGAAGCCCACCGAGAACAACAACCGATTGAAACAACTTTAGAACTAGTTGATGTCATTAAAGAAGGCATACCAGCGAAAGCAAGACGGAAAGGGGGACATCCTGCAAAACGCGTGTTCCAAGCTATTCGAATTGCTGTGAATGATGAGTTGTCAGCTTTTGAAGATTCAGTTGAGCAAGCCATTGAATGTGTGAAGGTCGGAGGTAGAATATCAGTAATTACTTTCCACTCTTTGGAAGATCGTTTGTGTAAACAAATTTTCCAAGAGTTTGAGAAAGGTCCAGATGTACCAAGAGGTCTACCTGTTATTCCTGAAGCATATACACCTAAGTTAAAACGAGTGAATCGCAAACCGATTACCGCTACTGATGACGATTTAAACGAAAACAATCGAGCACGTAGCGCCAAGTTACGCGTAGCAGAAATATTAAAATAAGGAGTAAGTATAATGGCTGTAGAAAAAATTTATCAACCTTATGATGAAGCGACACAAACCAGTATCCCACAAAGACAACCACAATCGAGTCCTGAAAAACAAACCGTTAAAAGAAAAGTTGTTGTTCAACTTACTAGATTTGAAAAAATTTTATACATAGCATTAATAACTGTAATTGCTCTAATAAGTATTTATATGCTATCTTTAAAAATGGATGCGTACGATACGCGAGGAAAAATTGCAGATTTGGATCAAAAAATAGAGAAACAATCTAGTGAAAACAGCGCATTAAAGTCTGAAATTAAGAAAAATTCTTCATATGAACGCATTTACGACAAGGCTAAGAAGCAGGGCATGAGCCTAGAGAACGACAATGTAAAGGTAGTGCGTAATAATGGCGAATCGAAAAATTAAAATTAAAAAAAATAAAATAGGAGCAGTCCTACTTGTTGGTTTATTCGGACTGCTCTTTTTTATATTGGTGCTAAGGTTTTCTTATATAATGATTACTGGCCACTCCAATGGTCAAGATTTAATTATGAAAGCCAATGAGAAATATTTAGTCAAAAATTCTCAACAACCAGAACGAGGTAAGATTTATGATCGTAATGGTAAAGTTTTAGCAGAAGATGTAGAAAGATATAAACTTGTTGCAGTTGTGGATAAAAAAGCAAGTAAAGAAAGTAAAAAGCCTCGACACGTGGTTGATAAAAAAAAGACAGCAAAAAAATTAGCTGAAATCATAGATATGGATGCTGATGAAATAGAAAAACGACTTAATAATAAGAAAGCCTTTCAAATCGAATTTGGTCAGAAAGGTACTAATTTAACTTATCAAGAAAAAGAAAAAATAGAGAAAATGAAATTACCTGGTATAGCACTTTACCCAGAAACTGAGCGCTTTTATCCTAATGGTAATTTTGCTTCCCATTTAATAGGGATGGCACAGAAAGATCCTGATACTGGTGAATTAAATGGTGCATTAGGTGTTGAAAAAATATTTAATAGTTATTTAAATGGATCAAGAGGTGCACTTAAATATATTCATGATATATGGGGCTACATTGCACCTAATACGAAGAAAGAGCAACAACCTAAACGTGGAGACGATGTACACTTAACAATTGATTCTAATATCCAAGTCTTTGTGGAAGAAGCGCTTGATGACATGGTTGAACGTTATGCTCCAAAAGATTTATTTGCAGTAGTAATGGACGCAAAAACTGGTGAAATACTTGCATATAGCCAACGTCCGACTTTTAATCCTGAAACAGGTAAAGATTTTGGCAAAAAGTGGGCGAACGATTTATATCAAAATACATATGAACCGGGCTCTACTTTTAAAACATACGGCTTAGCTGCAGCAATTCAAGAAGGTAAGTTCAAACCGGATGAAAAGTATAAATCAGGTCATAGAAATATTATGGGCTCTGAAATTTCCGATTGGAATAAAACTGGTTGGGGACGTATACCCATGTCGTTAGGTTTTACTTATTCATCAAATACATTGATGATGCACTTACAAGATTTGGTTGGTGCTGATAAAATGAAATCTTGGTATGAACGCTTTGGATTTGGCAAAAAAACGGGTGGTATGTTTGATGGAGAAGCTGCAGGTAATATTGGTTGGGCAAATGAATTACAACAAAAAACGTCAGCATTTGGTCAATCAACAACTGTTACTCCTGCTCAAATGATTCAAGCACAATCGGCATTCTTTAATAAAGGAAATATGCTTAAACCATGGTTTGTAAGTAGTATCGATAATCCAATAACTAAAAAGAATTATTACTCTGGTAAAAAAGAGTTTGCCGGTAAACCAGTAACGCAAGAAACAGCCAATAAAGTTGAAGAAGAACTTGATAAAGTAGTAAATAGTAAGAAGAGTCATGCCATGAATTATCGCGTAAAAGGTTATGATATTGAAGGTAAGACAGGAACAGCACAAGTAGCTGATTCAAATGGAGGCGGTTATGTTAAAGGTGAAAATCCTTACTTTGTAAGTTTCATGGGGGATGCACCTAAGAAAGATCCTAAAGTCATTGTCTATGCAGGTATGAGTCTTGCTCAAAAAAATGATCAAGAAGCATATGAAATGGGTGTGAGCAAAGCATTTAAACCAATTATGGAGAATACGCTGAAATATTTAAATGTTGGAAAATCTAGTGATACTTCATCAAAAACTGACTATAGTAAAGTGCCTAACGTGCAAGGAGATGAAGTTCAAAAAGCAGAGGATAGCGTCAATGCTCAATCTCTTAAACCTATTACGATTGGTAATGGCAAACAAATTAAACAACAATCAGTTAAGTCAGGTACCAAAGTCCTACCGCACAGTAAAGTAATGTTAATGACAGACGGGGAATTAACAATGCCGGATATGACCGGATGGACAAAGGAAGATGTACTTGCTTTTGAAGATTTAACGAAAATTAAAGTTTCTACTAAAGGTAATGGATTTGTCACGAATCAAAGTATCTCAAAAAGTCAAATCATTAAAAATAAAGATAAGATAGAAGTGTCATTATCTGCTGAAGATACGGATGATGACCAAGAGAAAACTGATGAGGACTCTTCGGATAAAAAATCAAAGAAAGATAAAGTTGATGAGGATAATTCAAATGCGTCTTCATCAAGTAAGAATGAAAAGTCGAACGCCGACTCGAAAAATGATTCTGATGACAGCACAAATGAAACATCAGGTTCTGAGAGAAATAATTAATTTAAGAGAACTTGATATCAACAACAGGTTGGGATTAACATTTTAGGGATTAGCTCACGAATGGTCCCAACCTTATTTAATAAATAGATAATGTCGTATATTAAAATAAAACAAAAACTGATAAAATATTAAAGGTTATTTACAAATAAAAAGAACTAAAATTAGAAAGTGAAGAAAAGGAGATTTATATGATCTTTATATACGCGATCATCGCATTACTGATAACATTTATTTTAGTCCCAATACTTATTCCAACATTGAAACGTATGAAATTTGGACAAAGTATCCGTGAAGAAGGGCCTCAAAGCCATATGAAAAAAACAGGTACACCTACTATGGGTGGGCTTACATTTTTAATTAGTATTATAATTACCTCCATCATTGCAATTATCTTTGTAGACCATTCCAATCCTATTATTTTGTTACTATTTGTAACAATCGGTTTTGGTCTTATTGGATTTATTGATGACTATATTATTGTAGTTAAAAAGAATAACCAAGGATTAACTAGTAAACAAAAGTTTCTAGCACAAATAATTATTGCAGTTATATTTTTTGTGCTAAGTGATGTTTTTCACCTTGTACATTTTACGACAGATTTGCATATTCCATTTGTGAATTTTGATATTCCGTTGTCATTTGCTTATGTGATATTTATTGTCTTTTGGCAAGTTGGTTTCTCAAATGCTGTAAACTTAACAGATGGCTTAGATGGATTGGCAACTGGTTTGTCAATAATAGGTTTTGCTATGTATGCTGTAATGAGTTACATGTTAGATTCACCGGCTATTGGCATATTTTGTATTATAATGATTTTCGCTTTACTAGGTTTCTTACCTTACAATTTAAATCCAGCGAAAGTTTTCATGGGAGACACAGGAAGTCTTGCTTTAGGTGGTATTTTTGCGACGATTTCAATCATGTTGAATCAAGAATTATCATTAATATTAATTGGTTTTGTGTTTGTAGTTGAGACATTATCTGTAATGTTACAAGTAGCCTCATATAAATTAACGAAGAAACGTATTTTCAAGATGAGTCCTATACATCACCACTTTGAATTAAGTGGTTGGGGTGAATGGAAGGTAGTAACAGTATTTTGGACGGTAGGTTTAATTACAGGATTAATAGGTTTATGGATTGGAGTGCATTAAATTGCTAAATTACACTGAATTAGAAAATAAAAATGTTTTAGTAGTAGGCTTAGCAAAAAGTGGATATGAAGCGGCGAAACTTCTCCTTAAATTAGGTGCTAACGTTAAAGTCAATGATGGAAAGGATCTTTCACAGGATGCACATGCTAAAGATTTAGAATCTATGGGCATTGAGGTAATTAGCGGTAGTCATCCTTTTTCTTTATTAGATGATGATCCCATCATTGTGAAAAATCCAGGTATTCCATATACTGTATCAATTATTGAAGAAGCAGCAAAAAGAGGGCTTAAAATCTTAACAGAGGTTGAACTTAGCTATTTAATTTCTGAGGCACCAATCATAGCAGTTACTGGAACTAACGGTAAAACAACTGTCACTTCACTAATCGGTGATATGTTCCAAAAAAGCGTGTTAACTGGACGGCTTTCTGGAAATATTGGTTATGTAGCCTCAAACGTTGCACAAGAAGTTAAATCAGATGAGTATTTAATAACAGAATTATCATCTTTTCAATTATTAGGTATTGAGAAATATAAACCACATATCGCTATCATTACAAATATTTATTCTGCACATTTGGATTACCATGAAACGTTAGAGAACTATCAAAATGCTAAAAAGCAAATATATAAAAATCAAACTAAAGATGATTATCTCATTTGTAATTATCACCAAAGACACCTAATTGAATCAGAAAATCTAGAAGCAAAAACATTTTATTTTTCAACACAGCAAGAAGTTGATGGGATATACATTAAAGATGGTTTCATCGTTTTTAACGGCATTCGCATTATTAACACTAAAGACTTAGTACTACCGGGAGAACATAACCTGGAAAATATTTTAGCAGCTGTATTAGCATCGATCATTGCTGGTGTGCCAGTCAAAGCTATTGTAGATAGTCTTGTTACTTTTTCTGGTATTGATCATAGACTTCAGTATATTGGTACAAATCGCACAAATAAATATTATAATGATTCAAAAGCAACTAATACTTTAGCGACTCAATTTGCGCTTAACTCTTTTGATCAACCAATTATTTGGTTGTGTGGTGGATTAGATCGTGGTAATGAATTCGATGAACTTATTCCTTATATGGAAAATGTACGTGTGATGGTTGTTTTTGGAGAAACACAAGATAAATTTGCTAAATTGGGAAATAGTCAAGGTAAGTATGTGATTAAAGCAACAGACGTAGAGGATGCTGTTGATAAAATTCAAGATATAGTCGAGCCCAATGATGTTGTTTTATTATCACCAGCTTGTGCAAGTTGGGATCAGTATCATACATTTGAAGAACGTGGTGAGAAGTTTATCGATAGATTCCGAGCGCACTTGCCATCATACTAAGGAGTGTGAATGCTCATGGAAGAGAATAAAAATCAACCTAATAATGAGAATATGTCGAATAAAGACGATAATACAATCCATTTGAATGATAGTCAAAGTAATGAAGACTTAGAGCTTTTTAGACGGAATAAAAACGCTCGCCAACGCAGAAGACGTCGCATAGATAACCAAAGTAAAGAAAAAGATGCTACGTCTACACAATCACAGTTAGAAACTAAACCTATGGATAAATTTATTGATAATCACAAGTCGCATAATCAAGATAAAGAAATAAAAAGTGATTTAATTGAGGATAATGTTAATGATGAAGATGACAATCAAAAATATAATAATGATAAATTAAATGATCGTAGTGTTCAACAAACAAGCGAAACGCGTCAAAGTAATGAAGACGAAGAGGAATTTCTAGCTGATCATCAGAGCGAAAAACAAACTAAAGACTCTCGTCATTCTAAAAAACATAAATTACTAAGTAAATTTACTTCTAAAAAAGAAAAGGAAACATTTACATCGTTCAATAGTAATGAGAAGGTAACTCAAATTAAACCGCTTAGTTTAGAAGAAAAAAGAGCCATAAGACGTAAAAAGCAAAAAAGAATCCAATATACAATTATCACACTACTCATTCTTATCATTGTTCTCATTTTACTCTATATGTTTACACCACTAAGTAAAATATCAAATGTAAATATTAAAGGTAATAACAACGTAAGTACGAGTAAAATAAAGAAAGAACTTAACGTTACTTCACGTTCACGAATGTATACTTTTAGTAAAAATAAAGTGATTAGGAACTTAAAACAGAATCCTTTAATCAAAGAAGTTGATATTCATAAACAATTACCAAACACGTTAACTGTTAACGTGACTGAGTACCAAATTGTTGGTTTAGAAAAAAATAAAGATAAATATGTGCCAATTATAGAAGATGGTAAAGAATTAACAGAATACAAAGATGAAGTTTCACATGATGGACCTATCATTGATGGGTTCAAAGGAGACAAAAAAACACGAATTATAAAAGCTTTATCTGAAATGTCACCTAAAGTGAGAAACTTAATAGCAGAGGTGAGTTACGCACCAACTAAAAATAAACAAAGTCGCATAAAGATTTTTACCAAAGATAATATGCAAGTCATTGGTGACATTACAACGATTGCAGACAAAATGCAATATTATCCTCAAATGTCACAATCATTAAGCAGAGATGATTCTGGCGAACTTAAGACAAATGGGTATATTGATTTATCGGTTGGAGCGTCATTTATTCCTTATCAAGGTTCATCAACTGTTCAATCGGGTACAGAACAAAATGTAACCAAGTCAACACAAGAAGAAAATGATGCAAAAGAAGAACTTCAAAATGTGTTGAATAAAATTAATAAACAATCTAAAGAAAATAATTAAAAAATTTCGATAATAGTATGTGTTTATAGTTCACAAGCTATTCAACGTATTGTACACTAAACATAGTGTACTTAAATAGTATAATTTGTCAGGAGGTGCCTATCTATGGAGGAACATTACTATGTGAGCATAGATATAGGTTCATCAAGCGTAAAAACAATAGTAGGCGAAAAATTTCACAACGGAATTAATGTGATAGGTACAGGGCAAACCTACACAAGTGGTATCAAGAATGGTTTAATTGATGATTTTGATATTGCAAGACAAGCAATTAAAGATACAATTAAGAAGGCTTCAATTGCCTCTGGTGTAGATATAAAAGATGTATTTTTAAAACTACCTATCATCGGTACCGAAGTATATGATGAATCAAATGAAATTGAATTTTACGAGGATACTGAAATTGATGGCACGCATATTGAATCAGTTTTAGAAGGTATCCGGGATAAAAATGATGTGCCTGAAACTGAAGTGATAAATGTATTCCCAATTCGTTTTGTAGTTGACAAAGACAATGAAGTTTCAGATCCAAAAGAATTAATTGCAAGACATTCATTAAAAGTAGATGCAGGTGTCATCGCAATCCAAAAATCTATTTTAATCAATATGATTAAATGTGTTGAGGCATGTGGTGTTGACGTGTTAGATGTTTATTCTGATGCGTATAATTATGGTTCTATTCTTACACCAACGGAGAAGGAATTAGGCGCTTGTGTCATTGATATCGGTGAAGATTTAACGCAAGTTGCTTTCTATGAACGAGGAGAACTTGTAGATGCTGAATCTATAGAAATGGCCGGTCGAGACATTACGGATGATATTGCTCAAGGACTAAATACTACATATGACACAGCTGAAAAGGTAAAACATCAATATGGTCATGCATTTTATGACTCTGCTTCAGATCAAGATGTCTTTTCAGTAGATCAAGTTGATTCAGATGAACATGTTCAATATACTCAAAAAGATTTAAGTGACTTTATTGAACAAAGAGTCGAAGATATATTCTTTGAAGTCTTTGACGTTTTACAAGAGCTAGGACTTACAAAAGTAAACGGTGGATTTGTAGTTACTGGTGGATCTGCAAATTTACTAGGTGTAAAAGAATTACTACAAGATATGGTTAGTGAAAAAGTGAGAATTCATACACCGTCACAAATGGGTATCAGAAAACCGGAATTTTCTTCTGCTATTTCTACAATTTCTAGTAGTATCGCTTTTGACGAGTTATTAGATTATGTTACAATTAGTTATCAAGATAATGAAGAATTTGAAGAAGAAGTTATCGAATCTGATAAAGATACTGAAACAAAATCAAGCGGTTTTGATTGGTTTAAGCGTAAATCAAACAAAAAAGAAAATGACGAGGTAGCACCAGAAGCGCCTCGTGAAGAGTCTTATGAAAACCGTGAAAATCATCTAGAAGATGAACAACAAACAGAAGGCAAAGCCAAAGAAGAAAGTAAGTTTAAAAAATTAATGAAATCTCTATTTGAATGATTATTGGCCATAAAGACTAGGAGGAAAATTAAATGTTAGAATTTGAACAAGGATTTAATCATTTAGCCACATTGAAAGTCATCGGTGTAGGTGGCGGCGGAAATAATGCCGTTAACCGTATGATTGACCATGGTATGAATAATGTGGAATTTATTGCTATCAACACTGATGGACAAGCTTTAAACTTATCAAAAGCTGAATCAAAAATTCAAATTGGTGAAAAATTAACACGTGGATTAGGTGCTGGTGCTAATCCTGAAATTGGGAAGAAAGCAGCAGAAGAATCAAGAGAACAAATTGAAGATGCTATCCAAGGTGCTGATATGGTATTCGTAACTGCTGGTATGGGTGGCGGTACTGGAACAGGTGCTGCGCCGGTTGTTGCTAAAATTGCAAAAGAAATGGGTGCTTTAACTGTAGGTGTTGTTACGCGTCCATTCGGTTTCGAAGGTCGTAAGCGCCAAACACAAGCGGCAGCTGGTGTAGAATCTATGAAAGCAGCAGTGGATACATTAATTGTTATTCCAAATGATCGCTTATTAGATATCGTTGACAAATCTACGCCGATGATGGAAGCATTTAAAGAAGCGGATAATGTATTACGTCAAGGTGTACAAGGTATTTCAGATTTAATTGCAGTATCAGGTGAAGTGAACTTAGACTTTGCAGACGTTAAAACAATTATGTCTAATCAAGGTTCTGCGTTAATGGGTATCGGTGTGTCATCTGGTGAAAACAGAGCAGTCGAAGCCGCTAAAAAAGCAATTTCATCTCCATTATTAGAAACATCAATTGTAGGTGCTCAAGGTGTACTTATGAACATTACAGGTGGAGAATCACTCTCTTTATTTGAAGCACAAGAAGCTGCTGATATTGTTCAAGATGCTGCAGATGAAGATGTGAATATGATTTTCGGTACAGTTATTAACCCAGAGCTCCAAGATGAAATTGTAGTTACTGTTATCGCAACTGGTTTTGAAGATAAACCTTCTTCACAAGGTCGTAAAGCTACAAGTACTGGTTTTGGTTCAAGTGTAAATAGTAGTTCTAATCATCAATCTGGTGCTAGTGCTAAAGAAGATTCATTCAATGCACACACTTCTCATTCACAATCAAGTGAAAGTGTAAGTGAAAGAAGCCACACTACTAAAGATGATGATATTCCTAGCTTTATTAGAAATAGAGAAGAAAGACGTTCTAGAAGAACTAGACGCTAATCGTCAGTATATATAATCACTGTATTTTAAATAGCCTGAGACATTTTATAGTCTCAGGCATTTTTTTCGTGTTGGAGTATCTAACTAACCTGAAAACCTAGTTAAATCAATGTTTAACTAAATTTTTCTATTTTGAAGGATAAGACAACACTTTATATAAATTTTTGCTGCTAATTCTCAAAACAATATTCATATATCGATAGAACTATTAATATAAATAATTAATGTATTTATTATCTCATGTGCATCATTTAGGTAACCATTGCAAGTTAGTAATTGATACAAGTTTAAATAAATTTAAGTATGATATATAATTGTTTTATAATTGGTTACTTAATACTTAGATTATTTGTAGAACATTTCGATTTGAAATTAAGTGTACAGTGGAATGTATATATATAGGGGTGGTGAAATATTTTGAAAGAGAGATTTATTAAGAAAACTCATTATTTAGACTATCAATTTGATGAGCATACTGATATTAAGTTAGGTTTCACTACTCGAGAAAATGGTTTAAGTCCTTATCCTAATCATAGTTTTAATATGGCGAGATATATCAGCGACAGTGCACATCATATTACACATCATCAAGATATCTTAGCGAATCTTATTGGTTATCCAAGAGATGAATGGGTTTTTCCTATACAAACACATGATAATCGCATCGTTGAAGTTACAAGTGAACATAAAGGAACAAATATTGATAAACTAACTGATGATTTACATGGCATAGATGGAATGTATACTTTCGATTCTCACATTCTCCTTACTATGTGTTATGCGGATTGTGTACCGGTATATTTTTATAGTGAATCACATGGCTATATTGGATTAGCACATGCAGGTTGGCGAGGAACATATGGTCAAATAGTAAAAGAAATGCTAAAAAAAGTGGATTTTGATTATGAAGACTTAAAGATTGTAATCGGTCCAGCAACTTCAAATTCTTATGAAATCAATGATGATATAAAAAATAAATTTGAGGAATTAACCATTGATTCAACTTTATATATTGAGAGCAGAGGCAAAAATAAACATGGTATTGATTTAAAAAAGGCTAACGCACTTCTTCTAGAAGAAGCTGGAGTTCCATCAAAAAACATATACATTACCGAATATTCAACTTCAGAAAACTTAGATTTATTCTTTTCATATCGTGTTGAAAAAGGACAGACGGGACGTATGTTAGCATTTATTGGACGGAAGTAAAGTGTATAAAGTAGGTGAATAATTTATGGATGTTAAAGAGAATCTTGCTAAGATTGAAACGGAAATTGATGCAAGCGTTAAAAAAAGTGCCCATTCAGCACAACCTCACGTGATTGCAGTAACAAAATATGTTACAATAGAGCGAGCTAGAGAAGCGTATAAAGCAGGAATAAGACATTTCGGTGAAAATCGATTAGATGGATTCAAAAAGAAGAAAGAATCTCTACCAAGCGATATTAAATTACATTTCATTGGTTCTTTACAATCAAGGAAAGTTAAAGATATTATAAATGAAGTCGATTATTTTCATGCTTTAGATCGTTTGAGTCTAGCTAAGGAGATTAACAAAAGAGCAAATCATGTTATAAAATGTTTCTTACAAGTAAATGTTTCTGGAGAAGAATCTAAACATGGCATAGCTCTTGAAGAAGTAAATCAATTTATAAATCAAATCAAAGAATACGAAAATATCCAAATTATTGGATTAATGACGATGGCACCATTGACTGATGATCTATCGTACATAAAAAATTTATTTAAAGAGTTAAGACATAAAAGAAATGAAATACAACAATTCAATTTAGCACATGCGCCTTGTACAGAATTATCTATGGGAATGAGTAATGATTATCAAATGGCAGTCGAAGAAGGTGCAACCTTTGTCAGAATTGGGACTAAACTTGTAGGAGAATAGGAGTGAGCCCCCCTTGGCTTTAAAGGATTTATTTAATAATTTTTTTGTAGTTGAAGAAGAAGAGGAAGTTGAAGGACCTGAAGAGCGAGAATCTTCTAGATCACGTGAACGTGTTCAAGAGCGCGAAGATTACAATCGTAATGAGAATCAAGCGACACCACAAACTTTTAACAATAAGCAACAAGCGATTAAATCTGTACCTCAAAAGAACACTTTGAGATCGAATACAACTTCTGAAGAAAGGAATTATCGTATGAATAATAATTCAAAAAATAATTCTAGAAACGTTGTAACAATGAATCAAGCATCACAATCATATACTGCTCAGGAAAGTTCAAAAATGTGTCTGTTTGAACCACGTGTCTTTTCAGATACTCAAGATATTGCCGACGAATTAAAAAATAGACGTGCAACTTTAGTAAATTTACAACGCATTGATCAAGTATCAGCAAAGCGTATTATTGATTTTTTAAGTGGTACGGTATACGCAATTGGTGGAGATATTCAGCGCGTGGGTACTGATATTTTCTTATGCACACCTGATAATGTTGAAGTAGCCGGCAGTATAACTGATCACATCGAGAATATGGAGCAACATTACGAATAAGGAGTTCAGCTATGGATATTGGTTTGCTAAGTACAATTTTCCGATTTATTATAATTTTAGTTCAAATATATTATTTTGGAATGATTATATATTTCTTTACTTCTTGGGTTCCGAGTATAAGAGAGTCTAAGTTTGGAGAATTTTTAGGAAAGTTATATGAACCTTTCTTAGAACCTTTCCGTAAAATTATTCCTCCTATTGGCTTTATAGACATTTCTTCTATCGCGGCAATCTTCGTTCTAGTTTTATTCCAAAGTGGTTTAGTAAAAATATTTAATTTAATTCTTGCATATTTATCTTAAAATATGACACGCACTAACTTTATATTATTCAACATAACGAGGCAAAGTAGCTAGACTTTGACCTCGTTTTATCATATAACTTATTGTTGACAGTGTTATAGTCGTAGTGTTTTTAAAAATTTTTCAACATAAAAGGAGTAGATAACCATCGATATATATCAGCATTTTAGAAAGGAAGAACAAGATGCTATCGATCAATTCATCGATAAATGTAAGCAGGCTGATGCTAATTATGCTCCGGTTCTAACCCATTTCTTGGACCCGCGAGGCCAATATATACTTGAGGTCATTACCCGTAGTTATCAAGATTTACATGTCACATTTTTTGGTGGACCACATGCAGAAAGGAAACGTGCAATCATCGCACCATTATATTTTAAGCCACAGCCTGAGGACTTTGAACTGACTTTATTTGAACTTCAATATCCTAAGAAATTTGTAACAATACAACATCAACACGTTCTTGGAACACTCATGTCACTGGGAATACAAAGAGATCAACTCGGTGATATTATAGTTGGAGAAGATATACAGTTTGTTTTGACAAAACAATTAGAATCATATATTATATCTGAACTAACGCGTATTAAGGGAGCCACAGTTAAACTTAATTCTATTCCTACTGAAGATATGATACAATCAGAAGAGAATTGGAAAGTTCATAGTACAACTGTGAGCGCTTTGAGATTAGATGTAGTTTTGAAAGAGATAATTCATAAATCTCGAAATATTGCACAACAATTAATTATAAAAAAAAGAGTCAAAGTTAACCATACTGTAATAGATTCTACAGATTTTCAATTAGAGCAGAATGATTTATTGTCAATTCAAGGTTATGGTAGAGCTCAAATTGTTGAAATAGGTGGAAAAACGAAAAAGAACAAGTTACACATTCATTATCAAACACTATTTAAATAGCTATTAATCAAGGAGGATTATCATGCCTTTTACACCAAGTGAGATTAAGAATAAAGAATTTACACGAGTAAAAAATGGTTTAGAACCTACAGAAGTTGCAAATTACTTAGAGCAACTAAGTAATGAAATCGAACGTTTAAAAGAAGATAAAAAGCAACTTGAAAAAGTCATTGAAGATAGAGATTCCAATATTAAATCATATAAAGATGTTCACCAATCAGTAAGTGATGCACTTATTCAAGCACAAAAAGTAGGAGAAGAGACAAAACAAGCAGCAACTAAAGAAGCTGAAGCCGTTTTATCAAAAGCACAAGTACAAGCTGACAGTATTGTGAATGATGCAATTGAAAAAGCACGTCGTCTAGCTTTCCAAACTGAAGACATGAAACGACAATCTAAAGTTTTCCGCTCTCGTTTCCGTATGCTTGTTGAAGCACAACTTGACTTACTCAAAAGTGAAGATTGGGATTACTTACTCAATTATGATTTAGACGCCGAGCAAGTGACATTAGAAGATATTCATCATCTTAATGATAATGATTTGACACCTGAAGAACGTGCAATGAAACAAAAGCAAAATCAAGAATTATCGGCTAATCAACCTTCTACATCAAGTTCAGAATCTGTGAGTCAATCAAATACAAATAGCGAATCATCACAATCAACATCAAATAATTAAAAACGAATCACAAATTAACCATTTGATGTAAAAATAACTAAGAAATTTCATTGTTTATCAAAAATGCATTTTCTAAATAACAATTTATTGATATGATATAAAGACAGACGCGTAAGAAACAGTGAACATAGTACAGCGAGCTAGGAATGGTGTGAGCCTAGCATATTGTTTGTTTCTTATATCACTGGCTTTTCAATTTTATAAATATTCTTAAGAGAACTCTAAGTTGAGTTAAGTAGGGTGGTACCGCGGATTAACCGTCCCTTTTAATTGAACTTAGAGTTCTTTTTTATCATTACAAGGAGTGAATATAATGAATTACAAAGATACCCTATTAATGCCGAAAACTGATTTTCCTATGAGAGGTGGCTTACCAAATAAAGAACCTCAAATTCAAGAAGTGTGGGATAATGATGACCAATATCGCAAAGCGTTAGAAAAAAATAAAAATAATCCATCATTCATTTTGCATGACGGACCACCATATGCTAATGGTAATTTACATATGGGACATGCATTAAATAAAATCATAAAGGATTTTATTGTTCGTTATAAAACAATGCAAGGTTTTTATGCACCGTATGTGCCGGGTTGGGATACTCATGGTTTACCAATTGAACAGGCTTTAACTAAAAAAGGCGTTGATCGCAAAAAAATGTCAGTTGCAGAATTTAGAGAGAAATGTAAAGAATTTGCATTAAAACAAATCGACATTCAAAAGAAAGATTTTAAGCGCCTTGGTGTACGTGGTGATTTTAATAATCCTTACATTACATTAACACCTGAATATGAAGCCGCACAAATAAGATTATTTGGAGAAATGGCAGATAAAGGTTTGATTTATAAAGGAAAAAAACCTGTGTATTGGTCACCTTCAAGTGAATCATCACTTGCAGAAGCTGAGATAGAATATCATGACAAACGTTCTGCATCAATTTACGTTGCTTTTGACGTAAAAGACAGTAAAGGTAAAGTTGATTCTGATGCACAATTTATTATTTGGACAACTACACCATGGACAATTCCATCAAATGTCGCAATTACAGTTCATCCAGAGCTAAAATATGGTCAGTATAATGTTGATGGACATAAATACATTGTTGCCCAAGCATTATCAGAAGAAGTCGCAGAAGCATTAGGTTGGGATAAAGATTCTATACAATTAGAGAAAGAATTCACAGGTAAAGAATTGGAATTTGTAGAGGCACAACATCCATTCCTAGATCGTGTATCGTTAGTAATTAACGGTGAACATGTTACGACAGACGCTGGTACGGGATGTGTCCATACAGCTCCCGGTCACGGGGAAGATGACTATATTGTAGGTCAAAAATATGATTTACCAGTAATTAGTCCTTTAAATGATAAAGGTGTATTCACTGAAGAAGGTGGACCATTTGAAGGAATGTTCTACGACAAAGCAAACAAAGCCGTGACTGATCTTTTAAAAGAAAAAGACGCACTACTTAAACTTGACTTTATTACACATAGTTATCCTCATGATTGGCGTACGAAAAAACCTGTTATCTTTAGAGCTACACCACAATGGTTTGCTTCCATTAATAAAGTAAGACAGGATATTCTTGATGCAATTGAAGACACGAACTTTAAAGTAGACTGGGGTAAAACACGAATTTACAATATGATTCGTGATCGTGGCGAATGGGTAATTTCTCGTCAACGTGTATGGGGTGTTCCTTTACCGGTATTTTATGCTGAAAATGGCGATATCATTATGACTAAAGAGACAGTAAATCACGTTGCAGATTTATTTGAAAAACACGGCTCAAATATTTGGTTTGAAAAAGAAGCTAAAGAATTACTTCCTGAAGGATTTAGTCATCCTGGAAGCCCTAACGGCGAATTTACTAAAGAAACTGATATTATGGATGTTTGGTTTGATTCTGGTTCATCACATCGTGGTGTATTAGAAACGAGACATGAACTTTCATTCCCAGCAGACCTTTATTTTGAGGGTAGTGATCAGTACCGCGGTTGGTTTAACTCTTCAATTACAACTGCTGTAGCTACACGTGGTCAACCACCATATAAATTCTTGTTATCACATGGCTTTGTCATGGACGGTGAAGGTAAGAAGATGAGTAAGTCATTGGGTAACGTTATAGTTCCTGATCAAGTTGTTAAACAAAAAGGCGCTGATATTGCACGTTTATGGGTAAGCAGTACTGATTACCTTTCTGATGTGCGTATTTCCGATGAAATTCTTAAACAAACGTCTGATGTATATCGTAAAATTCGAAATACTTTAAGATTTATGTTAGGTAATATTAACGATTTCAATCCTGAAACGGATAGTATTGCTGAAACAAATCTACTTGAAGTAGATCGCTATTTGCTAAATCGTTTACGTGAATTCACAGCGAGTACGATTAATAACTATGAGAATTTTGATTATTTGAATATTTATCAAGAAGTTCAAAACTTTATCAATGTTGAACTAAGTAACTTCTATTTAGATTACGGTAAAGATATACTTTATATTGAGAAAAAAGATTCTCATAAACGCCGTAGCATGCAAACCGTTTTATATCAAATACTTGTTGACATGACTAAATTACTAGCACCCATTTTAGTGCATACAGCTGAAGAAGTTTGGTCTCATACACCTCATGTAAAAGAAGAAAGTGTACACCTTTCAGATATGCCTAAAGTTGTTGATGTAGACGAAGAATTGTTAGAAAAATGGAATACATTTATGAATTTACGTGATGATGTTAATCGTGCATTAGAACAAGCACGTAATGAAAAAGTAATTGGTAAGTCATTAGAAGCTAAAGTGGTTATTGGAAGCAATGAATCATTTAATACAGCGGAATTTTTACAACAATTTAATGACTTACAACAATTATTCATCGTTTCACAAGTTGAAGTTAAAGATAAAGTGAATGATGGTGTATCATATCAATATGGAGATATCCATATTAAACATGCTGAAGGTGAAAAATGTGAAAGATGCTGGAACTATACAGAAGAATTAGGTTCAGTAGGTGAACTTGAACATTTATGCCCACGATGTCAAGAAGTAGTAAAAACTTTGGTATAATAAAAAGTTTTTACAAGTGAGCGTATATTTCAAGAAAATAAATTTTAAATGATTGTTTAAATACTATAAGAAAGCCCAAAATGAAATTCATTTTGGGCTTATTTTATAGTTATTATTGTGAAGTTATAAGATTTCAAATAAAGAAATTTCACTAGCTTTTTAAAGGTAAGTTGATAAAGCAGACTTCTCTATTTAATGTTTTATTTTTAATGAACTTGAACAAGTTTCGTAAATTCATATTCATTACATTTTTTGTCATAGAATATTTTTCTCATTATAAGCACAGTGATTGTATTGAATCTTCAGGCATAAAATGATAACAATATTAATAAGGTATAAATCAATCATTTGAGTTCAATTTAATTTTTAGTCATAATATATAAAATACAAAGTGTTGGATAGTGTAGTAATTGTTCACATTACTGATTGAACTCATTAGGCTTTAATAATAAAAGCATCAATATAATAATTTTATCTAAATGTATTAAATTTTTGTATAGATACAATTCATAATTAAACGTCTTGGACAAAAATATTTAATTATTAATAAAACACAGGCATATGTTTTTTTTAATAAACATTGTTGCTAAATTTAGATAGCATTTAGATTGTCAATTCTCTTTATTATGTGAATGATAAACAAAGAGAAAGATTAAGAGAAGAAACACGTACATATTTTTTATTACTGCGCTTAAAAGATAAACATACACTTTCAACAAAGTAATCATTTAATTATTTAAAAGAAAAGTAATCATTGAAAGGAAAATAAGATGTTTCATAACAAAAATGCAAATTTTGTAAATGGTGTAACTATCAATATTAAAGATAAAGAAACTATTAAAACATTTTATGAGAATGTTTTAGGATTTAATCTTATCAATGAATCTAAAACTGCTATACAATTTGAAGTTGGCGATTCAAATCAATTTATTACTTTTATTGAAATACAGAATGGACGAGAACCGTTAATGTCTGAAGCAGGTCTTTTCCATATTGGTATATTGTTGCCTACATTGACTACATTAGCTGATTTACTCGTACATTTAAGTGATTTTGAAGTACCAGTGAACGGTGGACAACAAAGTGTTGCAACATGTTTATTTATTGAGGATCCAGAGGGCAATGCCATAAAGTTTTATGTCGATCGTGAGACAGAATCATGGATTGATGAGAAAGAAGGCAGAATTAGAATGGATATTGCGCCAATTAATGTACCTCGATTATTGCAAAATGTCTCTCATACTCAATGGCAAGGCATACCAGATGAAACTAAATTAGGTTCATTGCATATTAAGTCCATTCGAATTTCTGATGTTAAATCATATTATTTACATTATTTTGGATTAGAAGAATCAGCATATATGGACGATTATTCTCTATTTTTATCTTCAAACGATTATTATAATCATTTGGCTGTTAATCAGTGGTTATCTGCGACAAAACGAGTAGATAATGAACATACCTATGGTTTAGCTATGATAGATTTTCACTATCCAAAAACGACACATAAAAATCTTAAAGGACCTGATGGTATTTATTTTAGATTTAATAGAATAAAAGAAGTGTGATGATATGAAAAAAGCAATCATAGTAATGGTTGTTGTTAGTGTTATCTTGACAATAGCAGCAGTTATTGACGAGTTTATTATTCAAGATATGAAGCGTGTGCAAAGTCGTTTTACGTCACATCATCCTATGAAAATCAATACATATAAAAAGGGTCAGTGTACATATTATGTCTTTGAACGTGTTAAAAATGATGGAAATAAGATAAACAATACTTGGAGCGACGCCAAGAATTGGGATAAAAAAGCAATTGATGATGGATACATTGTTGACCGTAACCCTAAAAAAGGATCAATATTACAATCTTCTAAAGGGAAATACGGTCATGTTGCATATATAGAAACAATAAATGAAGATGGTTCTATACAAGTTTCAGAAATGAACTATACAAAACCTTATGAAATCACAAAACGAACAATTCATACCTACGACATTAAAAATTATTATTATATTCATCCTCAAAAGATAAAAACATAATAGACAAGATAGCTTTTTCAAAATTACGTTCTAGGATATAATGTTAAGTGTTGCTTTAGATGACATTAAAAAGAATGGAGGCACTTCTTTGAAAAAGAAATACTATATTAGCATCTCTTTACTTATGACATTCATTGTACTAGTTTTCGATCAAGTTTCTAAATGGCTTATTACAATCTCAATGAAGGTTGGAGATTCATATGAAATTATCCCTAACTTTTTAAATATTACATCCCATAGAAACAACGGTGCAGCATGGGGGATTTTGAGTGGTAAAATGCTATTTTTCTATATTATTACTATCATTATTTTAATCGTTTTAGTTATTTTTTATATTAAAGAAGCACAATTTAATTTATTTATGCAGGTTGCAATAAGCCTATTATTCGCTGGAGCCTTAGGAAATTTTATTGACCGCGTATTACATGGTGAAGTTGTGGATTTTATTGATACGAATATATTCGGTTACGATTTTCCTATCTTTAATATTGCGGATTCAAGCTTAACAATTGGAGTTATATTCGTAATCATCACACTGATTAAAGATGCAATCATAAATAAGAAGGAGGTCTAGTTATGGGAAATTATAATTTTAATATTATTGAACAATCACAAGTTGGACAACGTATAGATAAACTTGTTTCAGATTTAAATAAAGATTGGTCACGTAGTCAACTTCAAGATTGGATTAAAGAAGGTTTAGTCAAGGTAAATGGTAAAGTAATTAAATCGAACTATAAGGTCAAGTTAAATGACAAAATTGTTGTAACCGAGAAAGAAGTCGTAGAGGCAGATATCAAACCTGAAAACTTAAATTTAGATATTTATTATGAAGACGAAGATGTTGCTATTGTATATAAGCCAAAAGGTATGGTTGTACATCCATCTCCAGGCCATTATAGTGGGACATTAGTAAATGGATTAATGTATCAAATTAAAGATTTATCAGGAATTAATGGCGAAATACGTCCTGGCATAGTTCATAGAATAGATAAAGATACGTCTGGTTTATTAATGGTTGCTAAAAATGATGTTGCCCATCGTCATTTAGTTGAACAACTTATGTCTAAAACTGTTAAACGAAAATACACGGCGTTAGTTCATGGTAATATACCTCATGATTATGGCACAATTGACGCGCCAATTGGTCGAAATAAAAACGATAGACAAGCTATGGCTGTGGTTGATGACGGTAAAGAAGCTGTGACACACTTTAATGTATTAGAGCATTTTAAAGATTATACATTGATAGAATGTCAATTAGAAACAGGGCGTACACATCAAATTCGTGTACATATGAAATATATTGGTTATCCTCTTGTAGGGGATCCGAAGTATGGACCAAAAAAAACGTTAGATATCGGTGGACAAGCTTTACATGCTGGTATCATTGGTTTCGAACATCCTGTAACACATAAATACATTGAGAAGCATGCAACATTACCTAACGATTTTGAAAAATTACTAGATGATATAAGACGTAGAGATGCTTAAACGAATGTGACATCGTTTTTTATTATAAATACTAACTTTGCCATTGACTTATACTATTAAAAGATTTAAACTTATAACAGTTTAAATATAAAAACGTCATCTTTAATTGAGGGTCCAGAGAGGCTCCGAAGATATGAATAATTAGGATAATAATATTTTGATGATTAAGTTACTAATACTTTTGCTGTGTTTATAACTTAAGAATGTGAATATGATAGGGAATATTGCTTATTCTCTTTAACTTTTTGTCTCATATCTTTATTAAAGATATGAGTTTTTTTATATTAAAAGAGGTGAAACAATGTCTGAACGAATTATTTTAGATGATGCAGCGATACAACGTACAATTACACGAATTGCTCATGAAATTCTAGAATATAACAAGGGAACCAAAGATTTAGTTCTATTAGGCATTAAAACGAGGGGTGCTTTTTTAGCACATCGTATACAAGATAAAATAAATTCAATTGAACAACAATTAGTACCCACAGGTACTATCGATATTACACATTTTCGAGATGACGTTGATAAGGTAGTGCAACAAGCTGATCAACGCGCTTTTGATATTAATGTAGATATTAATAACAAAGTGGTTGTTATCATTGATGATGTTTTGTATACCGGACGTACAGTAAGAGCCTCATTAGATGCGATTTTATTACATACAAGACCTATTAAAATAGGGCTTGCAGCACTTGTGGATCGTGGTCATCGTGAACTCCCTATACGCGCAGATTTTGTAGGAAAAAATATACCTACTGCACGAGATGAATCTGTTTCAGTTTATTTAGAAGAAATTGACGACAGAAATGCAGTCGTCATTGAATAATTATCCTTTTAAAACAGTACGAGAGACTGAAAAAGGTGAAGTAATTCATATGGATAGATGAACATATGACTATAAAAAGATTATGTAAACTATAAATATCCAATGGAAGCTTCATTGATAAATGTGATGATAAAAGCTTAACTTAACATTACACTTAGATATATTTCATTTTAGTCTCTTTACACTCTACTGATTGTGAAGAGACTTTTTTTATGAAAGGAAATGAATCAACATGGAAAATGAGCAAATGTTTGAGCGTACCGTTCAGCCAGTTCTTGATGTAAAAGATAAACCAAAACCAGCACAATGGGCATTTCTAAGCCTTCAACATTTATTTGCAATGTTTGGATCAACTGTACTTGTACCATTTTTAACACATCTGCCTATATCAGCAGCTTTGTTGGCATCAGGTATTGGTACACTTTTATACATATTAATCACAAAAGCAAAAATTCCTGCCTACCTAGGATCAAGTTTTGCCTTTATTACACCTATCATCACAGGGTTAAGTACACATAGTCTTGGAGATATGCTGGTTGCATTATTTATGAGTGGATTAATGTACGTGATTATAGGTATTTTCATTAAATTGAGTGGAACACATTGGTTAATGCACTTGTTACCACCAGTAGTTGTCGGACCAGTAATAATGGTTATTGGGTTAAGTTTAGCTCCTACAGCAGTAAACATGGCTATGTTTGAAAATTCTGCTGAGATGAAAGGGTATAACTTAAGTTACTTAATTGTTGCTTTGATTACATTAGCAGTAACAATCATCGTCCAAGGATTCTTCAAAGGGTTTTTATCACTTATACCTGTACTTATAGGTATTATAGTGGGATATATTGTATCTATTTTCATGGGCATAGTTAAATTTGCTCCAATAGCACAAGCGAAATGGATAGATTTTCCTCATATTTATCTACCATTTAAAGATTACACACCATCTTTTCATTTAGGACTCATTCTCGTGATGATACCCGTGGTGTTTGTGACGGTAAGTGAACATATTGGTCATCAAATGGTAATTAACAAAATAGTAGGACGAAATTTCTTTGAAAATCCAGGTTTAGATAAATCAATCATTGGTGATGGTGTTTCAACTATGTTTGCAAGTATGATAGGAGGGCCTCCTAGTACAACTTATGGTGAAAATATAGGTGTACTAGCGATTACCAAAATATACAGTATTTACGTAATTGGTGGTGCGGCAGTTATAGCTATTATTCTTGCATTTATTGGTAAGTTCACTGCTTTAATATCTTCAATACCTACGCCAGTGATGGGTGGTGTCTCAATTTTATTATTCGGTATTATAGCAGCTAGTGGTTTAAGAATGCTTGTTGAAAGTCAAGTAGATTTCTCAAGCAATCGCAACTTAGTTATAGCATCAGTTGTGCTTGTTGTCGGGATTGGTAATCTTCTTATCAATTTAAAAGGCATAGGTATCAATTTACAAATTGAAGGAATGGCATTATCAGCACTTTCAGGAATAATATTAAATTTAATTTTGCCAAAAGAGAAAAACCAAATAAATTAAGCTTTATTTCTATAGGAGGCGCTTTATGGAACACTTATTATCAATGGAGCATTTATCTAATTCAGAAATTTATGATTTAATTACTATTGCTTGCCAATTCAAATCTGGTGAGCGACCATTACCTCAATTTAACGGTCAATACGTATCAAACTTATTCTTCGAAAATTCAACGCGAACAAAGTGTAGCTTTGAGATGGCAGAACAAAAATTAGGATTAAAACTTATTAATTTTGAAACAAGTACATCATCTGTAAAAAAGGGTGAGTCACTTTATGACACATGTAAAACACTTGAAAGCATAGGTGTTGATTTACTTGTCATACGTCACTCCCAAAATTCTTATTACGAAGAACTGAATCAATTAAATATTCCAATTGCTAATGCAGGTGATGGAAGTGGACAACATCCTACTCAGAGTTTATTAGACATAATGACAATATATGAAGAATATGGTTCGTTTGAAGGATTGAATATTCTAATATGTGGTGACATTAAAAATTCTCGTGTCGCAAGAAGTAATTATCATAGTTTAACATCATTAGGTGCCAACGTAATGTTCTCAAGTCCAAAAGAATGGGTAGATAATACATTAGAGGCGCCTTATGTTGAAATTGATGAAGTCATTGATAAAGTAGATATTGTTATGTTGCTTAGAGTTCAACATGAAAGACATGGAATTTCAGGTGAAGCTAACTTTGCTGCTGAGGAATATCATCAACAATTTGGTTTAACACAGGCTAGATATGATAAATTAAAAGAGGAAGCCATTGTAATGCATCCAGCTCCTGTAAATAGAGGTGTTGAAATTAAAAGTGAGCTAGTTGAAGCACCTAAGTCTCGAATATTTAAGCAGATGGAAAATGGAATGTATTTAAGAATGGCAGTAATAAGTGCGCTTTTACAATAGAAAGGGGTTAATTCTACATGAAATTAATTAAAAACGGAAAAATCTTAAAAAACGGTATCCTAAAAGACACAGAAATATTAATCGATGGTAAACGTATTAAACAAATTAGTAGTAAGATAAATGCTTCATCTTCAAATATTGAAGTTATTGATGCAAAAGGAAATTTAATTGCTCCAGGTTTTGTAGATGTTCATGTGCACCTACGTGAACCAGGTGGTGAACATAAAGAAACAATTGAAAGTGGTACAAAAGCCGCTGCAAGAGGTGGTTTTACTACAGTATGTCCTATGCCTAATACAAGACCTGTACCAGATACAGTTGAACATGTTAGAGAATTAAGACAACGAATTTCTGAAACAGCACAAGTTAGGGTGTTGCCTTATGCTGCTATTACTAAGAGACAAGCAGGTACTGAACTTGTTGATTTTGAAAAATTAGCACTAGAAGGTGTGTTTGCATTTACAGATGATGGTGTGGGTGTTCAAACAGCAAGTATGATGTATGCTGCTATGAAGCAAGCTGCAAAAGTTAAAAAACCGATTGTCGCACACTGCGAAGATAATAGCTTAATCTATGGTGGTGCAATGCATAAAGGTAAACGTAGTGAAGAATTAGGCATACCTGGTATTCCAAATATTGCTGAATCTGTACAAATTGCTAGAGATGTACTATTAGCTGAAGCAACTGGTTGTCACTATCATGTGTGCCATGTTTCAACTAAGGAAAGTGTTCGAGTAATCAGAGACGCTAAAAAAGCTGGTATCCATGTAACAGCAGAAGTTACACCACATCATTTATTATTAACTGAAAATGATGTTCCTGGTGATGATTCAAACTACAAAATGAATCCACCATTAAGAAGTAATGAAGATAGAGAAGCACTTTTAGAAGGCTTATTAGATGGAACAATTGATTGTATTGCAACGGATCATGCACCTCACGCTAAAGAAGAAAAAGAACAACCTATGACAAAAGCACCTTTCGGTATCGTAGGTAGTGAAACAGCATTCCCATTACTTTATACACACTTTGTAAGACGAGGTAATTGGTCACTGCAACAATTAGTTGATTATTTCACTATTAAACCAGCTACTATTTTCAACTTAAATTATGGAAAATTACACAAAGATAGTTACGCTGATTTAACAATTATTGATCTAAATACTGAAAAAGAAATCAAAAGTGAAGATTTCTTATCTAAAGCTGATAACACTCCATTTATTGGTGAAAAAGTTTATGGAAATCCAACACTAACAATGCTTAAAGGTGAAGTAGTATTCGAGGAGGAAAAGTAGATGCTTGAAAAACGTTATCTTGTACTGGAAGATGGCTCTTATTACGAAGGATATCGCTTAGGGTCAGATGACTTATCTATAGGCGAAATTGTATTCAACACTGCTATGACGGGGTACCAAGAAACAATCTCTGACCCGTCTTACACAGGTCAAATCATAACTTTTACGTACCCACTAATTGGAAACTATGGTATCAATCGCGATGATTTTGAATCATTAACACCTAAATTAAATGGGGTAGTAGTAAAGGAAGCAAGTACACACCCTAGTAACTTTAGACACCAAAAAACATTACACGAAACACTTGCTCAATATCATATTCCTGGTATATCGGGTGTAGATACTAGAAGTATTACTCGTAAAATTAGAAATCATGGTGTTTTGAGAGCTGGATTTACAGATAATAAAGATAACATTCAGGAACTTGTTGAACAGTTGAAAACTGCTGAGTTACCTATAGATGAAGTTCAAACGGTTTCTACAAAAACACCATATGTATCAACAGGTTCCGATTTAAGTGTCGTTTTACTCGACTTTGGTAAAAAGCAAAATATCGTTCGTGAATTAAATTTACGTGGTTGCAACGTCACAGTTGTACCATATGATACGTCAGCTGAAGAGATTTTAAGTATGTCTCCAGATGGTGTCATGCTATCAAACGGCCCTGGTGATCCAGACGAAGTTGACGTTGCTTTAGATATGATCAGAGGCATATTAGGAAAGATACCATTCTTTGGTATCTGCCTTGGTCATCAACTTTTTGCATTATCGCAAGGCGCAACTTCATTCAAAATGAAATTTGGACATCGTGGTGCGAACCATCCCGTTAAAGATTTAAGAACAGGTAAAATAGATATCACGAGCCAAAATCACGGCTATTCTATTGACCGTGACTCGCTTAAAAATACTGACCTTGAAGTTACACATATTGCTTTAAACGATGGTACTGTTGAAGGACTAAGACATAAAGAACTTCCAGCGTTTTCAGTCCAATATCATCCTGAAGCAAGACCAGGTCCAAGTGATTCTAATTACTTATTTGATGAGTTCATAACAATGATGAAGGATTTCAAAGAAAAGGAGCGTCAAATCAATGCCTAAAAGAGATGATATTCAGACAATTTTAGTAGTCGGTTCAGGCCCAATTATTATTGGACAAGCTGCAGAATTTGACTATGCAGGAACACAAGCTTGTCTAGCATTAAAAGAAGAAGGCTACAGAGTTATTTTAGTTAATTCTAATCCTGCAACAATAATGACAGATAAAGAAATTGCCGATAAGGTGTACATAGAACCATTAACGCACGATTTTATTGCTCGTATTATTAGAAAAGAACAACCAGATGCATTATTACCTACTTTAGGTGGTCAAACTGGGTTGAACATGGCGATTCAACTTCATGATAGTGGCGTGTTAAAAGCTAATAATGTAAAGTTGTTGGGGACAGAGCTAGAGTCTATTCAACAAGCAGAAGATCGTGAAATGTTTAGAACATTAATGAATGATTTAAATGTACCTGTACCAGAAAGCGATATCGTTAATACAGTAGAACAAGCATTTGAATTTAAAGAACAAGTTGGATATCCGTTAATTGTACGTCCTGCATTTACGATGGGGGGTACTGGCGGTGGTATTTGCCATAATGATGCTGAATTAAAAGAAGTTGTTAGTAATGGTTTGCATTATAGCCCTGCTACACAATGTTTAATAGAAAAATCAATTGCAGGTTATAAAGAAATTGAATATGAAGTTATGCGTGATAAAAATGATAACGCCATCGTAGTATGTAATATGGAGAACATAGATCCTGTAGGCATTCATACTGGAGATTCAATCGTTGTTGCACCGAGTCAAACACTATCAGATGTAGAATATCAAATGCTACGAGACGTATCCTTAAAGGTAATTCGTGCTTTAGGTATTGAAGGTGGATGTAATGTGCAACTCGCACTTGACCCGCATTCATTGAATTATTACATCATTGAGGTCAACCCACGTGTGTCTCGTTCATCAGCGTTAGCTTCCAAAGCAACGGGTTATCCTATTGCAAAATTAGCCGCTAAGATTGCCGTAGGTTTAACACTAGATGAAATGCTTAACCCTATTACAGGAACTTCATATGCTGCATTTGAACCCACTTTAGACTATGTTATTTCTAAAATTCCACGTTTCCCATTCGATAAATTCGAAAAAGGTGAACGTGAACTTGGAACTCAAATGAAAGCGACAGGCGAAGTCATGGCAATCGGTCGTACATATGAAGAATCTTTACTGAAAGCCATTCGCTCACTTGAATATGGTGTTCATCATTTAGGTTTACCAAATGGAGAAAGTTATGAATTAGATTACATTAAAGAGCGTATCGGACATCAAGATGATGAAAGATTGTTCTTTATCGGAGAAGCTATTCGTAGAGGAACATCTCTTGAAGAACTTCATAATATGACAAAAATTGACTATTTCTTCCTAAATAAGTTCCAAAACATTATTGATATTGAGCATGAACTTAAAAATCATCAAGGCGATTTAGAGTATTTAAAATACGCTAAAGATTATGGCTTTAGTGACAAAGTGATTGCTCATCGATGGGATATGGAAGAAAAAGATATATATCAACTACGTATGAGTCAAAATATTAAACCAGTTTATAAAATGGTTGATACATGTGCAGCTGAATTTGAATCCACAACGCCGTACTATTATGGTACGTATGAAGATGAAAATGAATCTATAGTAACTGATAAAGAGAAAATTCTAGTACTAGGTTCAGGACCAATTAGAATTGGCCAAGGTGTTGAATTCGATTATGCAACTGTACATGCAGTATGGGCGATTCAAAATGCTGGTTACGAAGCTATTATTGTGAATAATAATCCGGAGACTGTATCTACTGACTTTTCAATTTCTGACAAATTATATTTTGAACCACTTACAGAAGAAGATGTCATGAATATCATTAACTTAGAACAACCTAAAGGTGTTGTAGTACAATTTGGTGGTCAAACAGCAATAAACTTAGCCGATAAATTAGCACAGCATGGTGTTAAAATTCTTGGAACATCATTAGAAGATTTAAATCGAGCTGAGGATAGAAAAGAATTTGAAGCGCTATTACGTGAAATATCTGTACCTCAGCCACAAGGGAAAACTGCTACATCACCTAAAGAAGCTCTTAAAAATGCAAGAGAAATAGGTTATCCGGTTGTAGTTCGTCCTTCATACGTGCTTGGTGGCCGTGCAATGGAGATTGTTGATAATGATCAAGAGCTTGAAAATTATATGACTCAAGCTGTTAAAGCAAGTCCAGAACATCCTGTATTGGTAGACCGCTATTTAACAGGAAAAGAGATAGAAGTGGATGCTATTTCAGATGGGGAGACTGTCGTAATTCCAGGAATTATGGAACATATAGAGCGTGCAGGTGTTCACAGTGGAGATTCTATTGCAGTTTATCCGCCACAAACACTGACTCAAGACGAAATTAATACACTTGAAGACTACACAATTAAATTGGCAAAAGGTTTAAATATTAAAGGTCTTATTAACATTCAATTTGTCATAGCTCACGACGGTGTCTATGTGTTAGAAGTTAATCCGCGCTCAAGCCGTACGGTACCATTCTTAAGTAAAATTACTGATATTCAAATGGCTCAATTAGCGATGCGTGCAATTATGGGTGAAACGCTTGCTGAAATGGGGTACAAGCAAGGTATCCAACCTTATTCTGAAGGCGTATATGTTAAAGCACCCGTATTTAGTTTTAATAAATTAAAAAATGTAGATATTACGCTTGGACCAGAGATGAAGTCTACAGGTGAAGTTATGGGTAAAGACCTTACACTTGAAAAAGCGCTATACAAAGGTCTCACTGGTAGCGGATTTGAAGTGAAAGATCATGGTACAGTATTGATGACTGTAAGTGATAAAGATAAAGATGAAATAGTCAAGATTGCACATCGATTAAATGAAATAGGCTACAAAATATTGGCGACTCGTGGAACAGCACAAAAGTTAAAAGATCATAATATTCCAGTTGAGGTCGTAGGTAAAATCGGTGGCGAGGATGATCTACTGACACGAATTCAAAATGGAGAAGTGCAAATTGTCATTAATACTATGACAAAAGGAAAAGAAATCGAACGAGATGGTTTCCAAATTCGACGTACAACAGTTGAAAATGGTGTGCCTTGTTTAACATCATTAGATACTGCCAGTGCTTTAACAAATGTCATTGAAAGCATGACGTTTACTATGAGAAATGTATAATCTTAATGATAGAAGTTAAAAGGAGAAGATGAGTGTGAGAAATCTACCCATTATAGCATTAGATTTTAAATCAGCAGACGAGGTTCATACATTTTTAAATAAGTTTAATGAACCGTTATGCGTCAAAATTGGGATGGAGTTATTTTATCAAACAGGGCCAGCTTTAATTAAATCCATTAAAAAAAGAGGTCATGATATCTTTTTAGATTTAAAATTACATGACATACCTAATACTGTGAGCAAAGCAATGGAAGGCTTAGCACGTTTAGACATTGATTTAGTCAATGTTCATGCTGCCGGTGGTATTAAAATGATGGAAGAAGCTAAAAAAGGGTTAAGAAAACATAATGCTGATATTAAAATCATTGCAGTTACTCAATTAACTTCAACTACTGAAAGACAATTACATGAAGAACAAAATATTCAAACCTCTATAGAGGAGGCAGTTCTAAATTATGCGCGTCTTACTAAAAAAGCTGGATTAGACGGTGTCGTATGTTCTCCTCTTGAGGCTAAGATGATTTCTAAAGAACTAGGTTCTGACTTTTTAAAAGTGACACCAGGTATTCGCCCGAAAGGCGCAGCTCGTAATGATCAACAACGAATTACAACACCTGAGGAAGCTAAAACTTTGGGGTCAACACATATCGTAGTAGGTCGACCTATCACTCAAAGTGAGCATCCAATTGACAGTTATCATAAAATAAAAGAAAGTTGGTTAAGTTAAATGGCTAAAAATATTGCTAAAGCATTATTAGACATAGAGGCAGTTTCATTATCTCCAAATGATTTATTTACTTGGAGCTCAGGAATTAAATCGCCTATTTATTGTGATAATCGAATAACTTTAGGGTACCCTGAAGTGCGTAATGCGATTAGAGATGGGTTAATTCAATTAATTAAAGAACATTTTTCTAACGTTGAAATTATCTCGGGTACGGCCACTGCTGGTATCCCTCATGCAGCTTACATTTCAGAAAAAATGGAATTACCTATGAATTACGTTAGATCAAAAAGTAAAAGCCATGGTAAACAAAACCAAATAGAAGGTGCAAAAAGCGAGAATAAAAATGTCGTTGTAGTCGAGGATTTAATTTCTACTGGAGGTTCTTCGATTACAGCTGTCGAAGCATTGGAAGAAGCGGGAGCTAATGTGCTTGGAGTCGTTGCTATATTCACATATGGTCTTGCAAAAGCAGACGAGACATTTAATAAGGCTCATATTCCGTTTTATACTTTAAGTGATTATAATGAGCTTATAGAAGTTGCGAAAGATGATGGGAAAATCTCTTTAAATGACATCCAAACATTAGTTGATTGGCGAGATAACTTATCGTAATATATGAATGGTGAGGGGGCGTCTAATGGAACAAAACAATGATAATAATCATCTTTATACTTTAATAAAACATTGTAATGAGTTTCTTTATAGACGAGATGATTATAGAATTCCATCTTATTCTCAATCAGACCATTCTAGTAAAGAAAATATTTCAAAAACAATGAATGATGAAGTATTTAAACATTCAATTGAAATTTTTAAACGTGCCAAGAAAAATTTAAATCATTAACTATAAATCGATATTGTAAAAACACTCCAAAAGTGATGAATCAATTAACTTTTGGAGTGTTTTTTATGAATTAACTGCGAAATCATAGTAAATTTTTTATTAAAAAGTCAGAATGAATTGTGGAAATAAGCTGAGAAGAAAAATCACGAGAGTATTCTAATTCATCGTACAATTGTACTTTACCTTCAATGCATATTTGAAATAATGATATTCAAATCAAGAAATTCTACACGCATCATTTACGATAAAACAAAGGTTATAATAATTTCCCAAAATTAACGTATAAACATCTTAGTCATTAGCCATCCTATTAATAGAACTAATGCAAATATTAATAATGGTACACCATAATGTATGAGCATAACAACGCCTCCAATCTTAATCGAACTATCAATCAAATTAAGAATCAAACTATATTAAAGTTCTAATTTTTTACATCCTATATAACTACATTCTACAATGAAAGTATATACATGTTAAAATAATAAGTAAGATTGATTTTTAAATAACAAGAATACGATATAAAAGAAGGAGTAGCATATGGACATACCAAAAATTACGACGTTTTTAATGTTTAATGATGAAGCTGAAGAAGCAATTCAATTATACACAAGTTTATTTGAAGATAGTGAAATTATTACAATGGTGAAGTATGGCGAAGAAGGACCGGGCACGCCTGGCTCAGTGCAACACTCCATCTTTACGTTAAATGGCCAAGTATTTATGGCGATAGATGCAAATAGTGGGGAAGAGTTGCCTATGAATCCGGCAATGTCACTATATGTCACTGTTAAGGATACTATGGAGATGGAACGTTTATTTAATGGTTTGAAAAGTGAGGGTGCCATTTTAATGCCTAAAACAGAAATGCCACCATTTAGAGAGTTTGCATGGGTTCAAGATAAATTTGGCGTGAGTTTTCAACTTGCTTTACCAGAAAACAAATAGATTAAAAAGGACAGCAGAATGTTGAATGATATGTGCATTCAATTCTGCTGTCTTTTTTTATGTTATGATTCTTTCATTTGTTGAATATGATCATAATCAGGTGTTGCAAATAGGGTCTTTTGGTTGTCATATGTCACGAATCCAGGTTTTGCCCCAGAAGGTTTATGAACGTGTCTAATTTCCGTATAATCTACAGGAATTTGAGCTGAACTACCAGCTTTAGAGAAATACCCAGCTAGCATTGCCGCTTCTTTAATCGTTGTTTCGCTTGGACTCTCATTGAGTATGACAACATGAGATCCTGGAATATCTTTTGTATGGAACCATAAATGATTTTTATGTGCCTTTTTATTGGTAAGATAATCATTTTGTTTATTATTTTTACCTACTAATATCGTATCTCCATCAGTAGAATGATACGTTTGAAGTTGAATTTTAGACTGCTTTTTCTTTTTACTCTGTTTTCTTTGCTTCATGAATCCCTGTTCAGCAAGTTCGTCGCGAATATCATCGATATCATCAACGGTAATGTGCTTTAACTGTTGCTCAATATTATCAAAGTAATCAATATTCTCTTTAGTCAGTTTAATCTGATGAGTCAATTCGTGCTCTCGTGTTTTCATACGGTTATATTGTTTATAATAGTATTGAGCGTTAGTTGATGGCGATTTTGTAGGGTTAAGTGGAATCTTTACTTCTTCACCAGTATAGTAATTCAACGCTATAACAGAATCGTCACCTTGTTGAATACGATATATATTAGCTGTGATCAACTCTCCATATAATTGCTGAGTTTCTTTGTTTTTAGCACTTTCATACTCATCGATAAGTTTACTCAATTTATTTTGTTGTTTTTGCAGTTGCTGTTGTACAAATCTGACTAAATCATTTGCACGTTGTTTTACTCTTTCTCTCTCACCACGTGCATCATAAAAGCGATCCAATAGTTCATGAAGTGAATGATACTCAACTATATCATCATAGAATTGATTAAGTTTCATGAAATAGAAATCCTCTTTACCTGTTTCATGATTTTTATGAAAGACAGGAGTAGATGCCGATTTGGTTTCGGCCATGACTTCATCAAAAGCATCAGGTAATGTTTCTTGAGTCATAAATTGACGACGATTCACAATTTCATTAGCGATTAGTGGACTAAAGCCCTCACATATATTAAGTAATTGCTTGGCAATCTTTCCAGCATTAAAGTCAATATATTTTAATACCTCTTGCCCTGTTAATTCATAAGGATTGATTTTATTTTGATTTGGTGGTGCTTCATATTTGAAGCCAGGCATAACGGTTCTGTACTGATTTGTGTTAGGAGTTAGATGTTTAAACCCTTCGATGATTTTACGTTGATCATCGACAAGGATAAGGTTACTATGTTTACCCATTATTTCCAATATAATAGTTCTATATATTGTATCACCAATTTCATCTTTACTTTCGATATCAATCTCTATACGTCTATCGTTACCAACCTGTCGAATTGCTTTTATGAAGCCTCCCTCAAGGTGTTTACGGAAAACTCTTGCAAACATTGGTGGTGTAAATGGATTGTCGTATTTCTTAGTAGTTAATTGTAAACGAGAGAAACTAGGATGAATCGATAGAAGTAGTTGATGATTTTTACGATTTTGTCTAATTACAATAATTATTGTGTCATTTTCTGGTTGATTTATTTTATGAATTCGGCCTGAGACTAAACCCTGTAATGATTCAATCATTTTTTTAGTAAATAAGCCATCATATGCCATAATTATCTGCCACCTTATACTTTTTCATTCATCATATTGTAACATGCGTAAAGTGAGAGGTCATGATTAAAGACTGTAAATTATTTTAAAGTTGAATATTCTTAATTTTTAAAGCAATTTATAAAGGTGAAATGAAGTGCATAAAAATATTAAAAATATGACGAAATAAGATGAATTTGACTCTATAACAAAGTACGGCTATACATATATCGTAGCAATATGATATTATATTTAAATAATAGAAGAATAGCTTAGAGAGGTCGTAAGGCATGGATAAGGAAAAAGGACTGTTAATTGTTCTTTCAGGCCCTTCAGGTGTTGGAAAGGGAACTGTTAGAAAAAAGATATTTGAAGACCCAACTACTTCATATAAGTATTCTATATCAATGACAACACGTCATATGCGTGAAGGTGAAATTGATGGTGTAGATTACTTCTTCAAAACAAAGGAAGAATTTGAGGCGTTAATTAAAGACGACCAGTTTATTGAGTATGCACAATATGTAGGTAATTACTATGGTACACCTGTACAATATGTAAAGGATACTATGGAAGAAGGTCATGACGTCTTTTTAGAAATCGAAGTTGAAGGTGCTAAGCAAGTAAGAAAGAAATTTCCAGATGCTTTGTTCATATTTTTAGCGCCTCCAAGTTTAGATGACTTGAGAGAACGTCTTGTTGGTAGAGGAACTGAATCAGATGAAAAGATTCAAAGCCGTGTGAACGAGGCGCGAAAAGAAGTAGAAATGATGAATTTATACGACTACGTTGTAGTTAACGACGAGGTTGAACTCGCTAAGAATCGAATTCAGTCAATTGTTGAAGCTGAGCATTTAAAAAGAGAGCGAATCGAAGCTAAATATAGAAAAATGTTACTGGAGGTCAAAAAATAATGTTAAATCCACCGTTAAACCAACTTACTGCAAAGGTGAATTCAAAATATCTTATTGCCACTACGGCGGCTAAAAGAGCACGTGAATTAGATGAAAGACGCGAAACAGCGCTTTTAGATCAGTACCAATCAGCTAAACCTGTTGGAAAAGCTTTAGAAGAAATTGCTGATGGTAAAATAGAACCTGTTGTACCGAAAGAATATTTAGGATAAAGTTTTATTTATATTGGTAGAGCCTGGGACATAAAAATTGTCCTAGGTTTTTTAATTACTAGTAACATACAAAATAGTTGAATAGCGCTTAAAACAAGCTTGAAATCTGACTAAAATTCTTTGTCCAACTTGAAAGTTACATTTAGTAATAGTCACTTTTTTAATTTAATGATTAATTTGTGTATAATAATTATAAATATGTCGTCAATGAATCTGAAACATAAATGACTAGTTTTAGCCATTAAATCTCTTCGCAGTAGATTGACTACCCTGAAAATATACTTAAAATAAAACGTGTCAGGGTCTGAGTTTCTGTTATGAAAATTTTGTTAGATTCTCTATTTAAAGTCATATTGCGACAGGGTGGGATAATGAATTTATTATGAATTCTATTCCGCTCTCTTTTTACGAAGGATGCGCTTTTGCATAGCCAAAGTTGCCTTTAAATTTGATAATTAATAGATAACACATAACTAAATTATTCCGTTCCATTTCTAATTTAGGCGTATCGATAAAGTATTAAAGGAGAATATAAATAATGAAACATATTTTATTAGCTGTTACAGGCGGTATCGCAGCATATAAAGCAATTGATTTAACAAGTAAATTAATACAATCCGGCTATGATGTAAGAGTTATGCTATCTGATCATGCTCAAGAGTTTGTTACTCCACTAGCTTTTCAAGCAATCAGTAGAAATCCTGTTTACACAAATACATTTAAAGAAGAAAATCCTGAAGAGATTCAACATGTATCATTAGGAGACTGGGCAGATGCGATTATAGTCGCGCCAGCAACTGCTAATACTATCGCAAAATTAAGTGTTGGAATTGCTGATGATTTAATTACTTCTACATTACTTGCTACAACAACACCAAAATTCGTTGCACCCGCAATGAATGTAAATATGTATAACAATCCGCGTACTAAGCATAATATGAAAGTGCTAAGTCAAGACGGATATTATTTTATTGAACCTGGTAGTGGCTATTTAGCATGCGGTTATGTAGCAAAAGGACGAATGGAAGAACCCATGCAAATCCTATCTGTTATTAATAAATTTTTTACTCAACAGGAGAATGTTGTAAAAAGCTCTTTTTACGGAAAGCACGCATTAGTTACCGCTGGGCCTACAGTTGAAGTTATTGATCCAGTTCGATACGTATCAAATCGTTCATCAGGAAAAATGGGATATGCTATAGCTGAAGCATTACGAGATAAGGGGGCAATCGTAACTTTAATTAGTGGTCCTACCCACTTATCTCTACCGGAAGGGATTAATGTTGTTAAAGTTGAGAGTGCAGAGGATATGTTTCAAGCTGTAACCGAACGCTTTGCGAAACAAGATATAGTGATTAAAGCAGCGGCGGTGTCTGACTATACACCAATGGACATACTTGAACATAAATTAAAAAAACAAGAAGGAGGATTATCTGTTCAATTTAAGCGTACTAAGGATATTTTAAAATACTTAGGAGAAAATAAAACGCACCAATATCTTGTTGGTTTTGCTGCTGAAACACAAAATATTGAACAGTATGCTCTAGACAAACTCAAAAGAAAAAATGCAGATGTTATCATTTCGAACAATGTAGGTGATACATCAATAGGCTTTAGTTCAGATGACAATGAATTAACTATGCATTTTAAAAATAATGAAAAAGTAAATATTAAGAAAGGGAAAAAATCAGCTTTAGCACATCAAATTATAGAAATTTTAGAAACTAGGTGGTAGTAATGATTGCAAAAGTAATTGTTGATATTCCGTCGAAAAGTGTCGATTTTAAATTTGATTATATTGTTCCTAAAAATTTAGAACGTGTAATTCAAATAGGCGTTCGTGTTGTGGTACCTTTTGGTCCTAGAACTATACAAGGATACGTCATGAATATTCAACAAGAACCAGATGGAAATATGGATATATCAAAACTAAAAGAAATAAAAGAAGTGCGTGATATTAAACCTGAATTAACATCCGAACTGATTCAATTAAGCGAATGGATGAGCCATTATCATGTGATGAAACGTATTTCTGTTTTAGAAGCGATGTTGCCAAGTGCCATTAAAGCAAAGTATAAGAAAGCTTTTTCAATCATCGATACAAAAAATATATCTTCAAAAACCAGAGCGCTATTTAACAATGACGGTTATTACTTATATAAAGAAGCTCAGCAAAACAATGATTTAGAAGAAATGTTGACTTTGTTAAATCAAGGATTGATTGAAGAGATCACGATACTTTCTCAAAACACAAAAAAGAAAACTCAAAAAGCTGTTGGCGTAGTTAATACGTTGAATGGTGATGAAGTACTTGCAAAACTCGAGAAATATACAAAACAATATGATTTGTATGCATTTTTATTAGAAGAGTCTCATCGAACAGTGTTTTTAAAAGAAATCAATGATATGGGTTTCTCTCACTCGAGTTTAGATTCTTTAATCAAAAAAGGTTATATTGAAAAATATACCGCCGAGGTTTTTAGAGATCCTTATGCAAATCGTATATTTGAACAAGAACAAAAGAGGATATTAACTAAAGAACAGCAAGATGCATTTGAAGCTATTAAACATTATATTCATGATGAAAAAGAAAGAACATTTTTATTACACGGAGTCACAGGTTCAGGTAAAACCGAAGTCTATCTTCAAACAATAGAGGAAGTTCTTAATAAAGGTAAAGAAGCCATGATGTTAGTGCCGGAAATCGCCTTAACACCTCAGATGGTGCTAAGATTTAAACGTCGATTTGGAGATGATGTAGCGGTATTACATTCCGGACTTTCAAAAGGTGAACGTTATGATGAGTGGCAAAAAATTAGAGACGGTCGAGCTCGAGTGAGTGTAGGTGCTCGTTCAAGTATTTTCGCACCGTTTAAAAATTTAGGCATCATTATTATTGATGAAGAACATGAATCTACATATAAACAAGAAGATTATCCCAGATATCATGCGCGTGATATTGCACAATGGAGAAGTCAATTTCATCATTGTCCTGTCGTTTTAGGTAGCGCAACACCTAGCCTTGAATCATATGCTAGAGCAGAAAAAAATGTTTATGAATTGTTGTCATTGCCACATAGAGTCAATCAACAAGCGTTACCGCATATTGATATTATAGATATGAGAGAAGAATTGAGTGAAGGTAACCGTTCCATGTTTTCTATAGCACTAAGACAAGCGATACAAGAACGGTTGGATAAAAAAGAACAAATAGTACTATTCTTAAATAGAAGGGGATATGCTTCATTTATGTTATGCAGAGATTGTGGATACGTTCCCCAATGCCCCCATTGTGATATTTCGTTAACATATCATAAAACAACCGATCAATTAAAATGTCATTACTGTGGTTATCAAGAAAATCCACCTTCTCGATGTCCAAATTGTGAAAGTGATCATATCAGACAAGTCGGAACTGGAACGCAACGTGTAGAAGAATTATTACAACAAGAATTCCCTCAAGCTCGTATTATAAGGATGGATGTTGATACAACTTCAAGAAAAGGTGCACATGAGAAATTGTTAAATGACTTTGAAGCAGGAAAAGGAGATATCTTATTAGGTACGCAAATGATTGCTAAAGGTTTGGATTATCCTAACATTACTCTAGTTGGTGTGCTCAATGCTGACACTATGTTAAATTTACCTGACTTTCGTGCCAGTGAACGAACATACCAACTTTTAACTCAGGTATCTGGACGCGCAGGTCGTCATGAAAAAGAAGGCCAAGTTATCATACAAACGTACAATCCTGATCATTATTCAATAAAGGATGTGAAATTAAACGATTATCTCTCTTTTTATCAAAAAGAAATGAATTATCGAAAATTAGGAAAATATCCACCTTACTATTTCTTGATTAACTTTACCATTTCACATACAGATATAAAAAAGGTCATGGTGGCTTCTAAGCATATTCATCAAATTTTAGTACAGCACTTAAGTGAAAAAGCATTCGTGCTAGGTCCTTCACCAGCAGCACTAGCAAGAATTAACAATGAATATCGTTTTCAAATACTAGTAAAATATAAGAGTGAGCCTCAATTACATCAAGCGTTACAATATTTAGATGATTATTATCATGATCAATATGTAAAGGATAAACTATCATTAAAAATTGATATTAATCCACAAATGATGATGTGAATGAAGTGTCAAACATCAAAAAGCCTCAAAATCCATCACTTTAGATGTTTTTTGAGGCTGTTCTTATAAATCAAACTAAGTGCGCCATATGGATATTCAATTGATTTACATTCTGACATTCCCGTTAGCATCGGCAGGTTTGAATAATGTTAAAACTGCACTAATAATTGCTAACACATGCGGGATAGCAGTCCAACAAAATAGAATATGCAATAATCCTTGAATTGGTTTGCCAGCATAAAATTTATGGATGCCAAAACTACCAAGAAAGACTGCTAATAAAATATAAATGACTTTATTAACTTCCATTTATATCAACTCCTTTAGCATAATGCTTTATATATCTTACATTTCTTATTTTATAATTTAATCAAAATTAAGCAATTGTTTTACTTTATAACTTTGATATTTCATTCTAAAGTATGAGGTGAACGAAGAGGAGATAAAGATATAAGCTTACTTTGAAAGGTCGCAATTTCATACTAAGTAAGTTATAATGATATGATGAATTTTAATGAGGAGCCTAAGTGATGACTGTAAAGAAATTAGTAAAATCAACACATCCTATTTTGAATAAAACGATTCAACCTGTAAGCACGTATGATCAAAAACTAAAAGTGTTATTGGAAGATTTGGAAGATACATTATATCATGAGGAAGCCGCTGCAATTAGTGCACCTCAAATTGGAGTAGATCAAAGTGTTGCACTCATCGATATGGAACAAGAAGGGTTATTACAACTTATTAATCCTGGCGTTAAAAGTCAATCTCAAGAGACTGTTTCTGACTTAGAAGGCTCAATCAGTTTACCTCATATATATGGAGAAGTTAAACGTAGCAAAATGATCACTGTACAAAGCTATGATATCAATGGAAATGCAGTTGAATTAACTGCATATGATGATATCGCACGCATGATTTTACATATGATTGATCATCTTAATGGAATTCAATTTACCAAAAGAGCACATCATATATTAAATGAAACTGAAGTGGAGGCGTATTTTGACAATGAGTAAAATCATTTTTATGGGAACACCTGATTTTTCAACGAAAGTTTTAGAGATGTTAATTGCTGAGCATGAAGTTATCGCTGTAGTGACACAACCTGATAGACCAGTAGGACGTAAGAAAGTGATGACACCACCACCAGTAAAAAGAGTAGCTACAAAGCATCAAATACCGGTATACCAGCCTGAAAAACTTAAAGATTCTCAAGAATTAGACGTGTTACTTTCTTTAGAATCAGATTTAATAGTAACGGCTGCGTTCGGTCAACTATTACCAGAGTCCTTACTCAATGCACCTAAATTAGGAGCTATTAACGTCCATGCATCATTGTTACCTAAGTATAGAGGAGGAGCACCTATACATCAGGCTATCATTGATGGTGAGGAAGAAACTGGAATCACGATTATGTATATGGTTAAAAAACTTGATGCAGGTAATATCATCTCGCAACAATCAATTCGTATTGAAGAAGAAGATAATGTTGGTACAATGCATGATAAATTAAGCTTTTTAGGTGCCGAATTATTAAAGAAGACACTTCCTAGTATCATTGATAATACCAATGACAGCATCCCCCAAGATGATGCACTTGCAACATTTGCATCTAATATTCGTCGTGAAGACGAGAGAATTGATTGGAATATGAGTGCACAAGCAATTCATAACCATATTAGAGGACTATCTCCTTGGCCAGTAGCTTATACAACTATGAACGAAAAGAATCTCAAATTATTTAGCGCTTTCATTGTGAAAGGGAAAAAAGGTAATCCAGGAACAATTATTGAAGCTACTAAGCATGAACTCATCATAGCTACTGGTTCTGATGATGCGATCGCACTTACTGAGATTCAACCTGCAGGAAAAAAACGCATGAAAGTTACTGATTATTTAAGTGGTGTACAAGAGTCGTTAGTTGGGAAAGTTCTATTATGATGAAATCAGTGCGAACATATGCATTAGAAACAATCAATGACGTCTTAAATAAAGGTGCTTATAGTAATTTAAAAATTAATGAGGTTCTATCTACAAATAACATTAATACAGTAGATAAAAATTTGTTCACAGAATTAGTATATGGAACACTAAAAAGAAAATACACGTTAGATTATCTACTTAAGCCTTTTATCAAAACTAAAATCAAATCATGGGTACGACAATTACTGTGGATGAGTTTATATCAATATTTATATTTAGATAAAATACCTAACCATGCTATTATTCATGAAGCGGTAGATATAGCAAAGAAACGCGGTGGCTATCACACAGGGAATATAGTCAATGGTATATTACGAACAGTAATGCGCACTGAATTACCAAGCTTTGAAGATATAGATGATACTAAAAAAAGAATTGCAATTCAATACAGTCTTCCCAAATGGATTGTTGATCATTGGGTGACGCATTTTGGAATAGAAAAAACTGAAAACATTGCACAATCTTTTTTAGAGCCTGTAGCTACAACCGTGCGTGCCAATATATCTCGTGGTTCTATTGATTCAATTATCTCTAAGTTAGAACAGGAAGGTTACCATGTTAAAAAAGACGATATGTTACCATTTTGTCTTCATATATCAGGCTTGCCTGTGGTTAATTCAAACGCTTTTAAAGAAGGTTATATCTCTATTCAAGATAAAAGTTCAATGATGGTAGCTTATGTAATGAACCTAGGGCGTGATGACAAAGTTTTAGATGCGTGTAGCGCACCTGGTGGTAAAGCTTGTCATATGGCAGAAATTCTGTCACCAGAAGGTCACGTCGATGCAACAGATATTCATGAACATAAAATAAATCTTATTAAACAAAATATTAAAAAATTGAAATTGAATAATATCAAGGCTTTTCAACATGATGCCACAGAAGTATACGATAAAATGTATGATAAGATTCTTGTTGATGCACCGTGTAGTGGTTTAGGTGTTCTTAGACACAAACCTGAAATTAAATATAGTCAATCACAAAATAGTATTAAGTCTTTAGTAGAATTACAATTACAAATTTTAGAAAATGTTAAAGATAATATTAAACCTGGTGGTACAATAGTGTATTCAACATGTACAATAGAACAAATGGAAAACGAAAATGTCATCTATACTTTTTTAAAGAGACATAAAGATTTTGAATTTGAACCAATCCAAAATCCAGTAACTGGTGAACAAGTTAAAACGTTACAGATACTTCCACAAGATTTTAATTCTGATGGATTCTTTATTAGCAAGATAAAAAGAAAGGAAAGTTAGAAATGATAACTGCAGAAAAAAAGAAGAAAAACAAATTCTTGCCTAATTTCGAAAAACAATCAATCTACTCCTTAAGGTATGACGAGATGCAACAATGGCTTATTGATCATGGACAACAAAAATTTAGAGCAAAACAAATTTTTGAATGGTTATACCAAAAGCGTGTAAATACTATTGATGAAATGACTAACCTGTCTAAAGAGTTACGTCAAATTCTTAAAGATCATTTTGCAATGACGACATTGACCACTGTTGTTAAACAAGAAAGCAAAGATGGAACAATCAAGTTTTTATTTGAATTACAAGATGGTTATACTATTGAAACTGTTTTAATGAGACATGAATATGGAAATTCTGTCTGTGTTACAACACAAGTAGGATGTAGAATTGGTTGTACGTTTTGTGCTTCTACTTTGGGCGGATTAAAGCGTAATTTAGAAGCAGGAGAGATTGTCTCCCAAGTATTAACTGTACAAAAGGCACTAGACGAAACGAATGAGCGTGTATCACAAATTGTCATTATGGGCATAGGTGAACCTTTCGAGAATTACGATGAAATGATGGATTTCTTAAGAATTGTTAATGATGATAACAGTTTAAATATTGGTGCACGTCATATTACTGTATCTACATCAGGAATTATTCCAAGAATTTATGATTTTGCCGAAGAAGATATACAAATAAATTTTGCTGTGAGTCTTCATGGCGCTAAAGACGAAATAAGATCAAGATTAATGCCTATCAATCGTGCTTATAATGTTGATAAGTTAATGGAAGCTATTCGTTATTATCAAGAAAAGACAAATCGCCGTGTTACTTTTGAATATGGATTATTTGGTGGTGTTAATGACCAACTTGAACATGCGAGGGATTTGGCACATTTAATTAAGGATCTCAATTGCCACGTTAATTTAATACCAGTTAACCATGTCCCTGAAAGAAATTATGTAAAGACACCAAAAGATGATATTTTTAAATTCGAGAAGGAATTAAAGAGATTAGGAATTAATGCTACAATTAGACGTGAGCAAGGGTCAGATATTGATGCTGCATGTGGACAATTAAGAGCGAAGGAACGACAAGTAGAAACGAGGTAAAGACATATGTTAAACGCACAATTTTTCACTGATACTGGGCAACATCGTGAGAAAAACGAGGACGCTGGCGGTATATTTTACAATCAAACACAGCAACAAATGCTAGTATTATGCGATGGCATGGGTGGACATCAAGCTGGAGAAATAGCTAGTCAGTTTGTCACTTATGAACTTCAAAAGCGTTTTGAAGAAGAAAATCTAATTGAAATAAATCGTGCTGAATCGTGGTTGCGTTCGAACATTAAAGAAATCAATTTTCAGCTGTACAACTATGCTCAAGAAAATGAAGAGTACAGAGGTATGGGTACAACGCTCGTTTGTGCCATCATTTATGATAAACAAGTTGTTGTAGCAAATGTAGGAGATTCGCGCGCTTATGTAATTAATCAGAGACAGATGGATCAAATTACGAGCGACCATTCATTTGTTAATCACTTAGTAATGACAGGGCAAATTACTAAAGATGAAGCATTTCATCATCCACAACGTAATATTATTACTAAAGTCATGGGAACAGATAAACGTGTTTCTCCAGATTTGTTTATCAAGAGAACTCATTTTTATGATTATCTTCTTTTGAACTCTGACGGACTTACTGATTATGTCAGAGATTATGAAATCCAAGAATTACTAAGTTCAAATAGTTCATTAGACGTACATGGTAATGAGTTATTGGACTTAGCGCTTGCTCATGATTCAAAAGATAATGTCAGCTTTATCCTTTTAAAGTTAGAAGGTGATAAAGTATGATAGGTAAAGTCATAAATGAACGCTATACTATAACCGATAAACTCGGTGGTGGTGGGATGAGTATTGTCTACTTAGCTGAAGATTCAATACTTAACAGAAAAGTTGCTATTAAAGCGATTTCGATTCCTCCAAGTGAAAAAGAAGAGACATTTAAACGTTTTGAAAGAGAAGTACATAATTCTTCACAACTTTCTCATGAGAATATAGTCAGTATGATTGATGTAGATGAGGAAGATGATTGTTTTTATATTGTTATGGAATACATAGAAGGTCCTACTTTAGCGGAATATATACACAGTCATGGTCCACTTAGTGTAGAAACTGCTATTCAGTTTACAGAACAAATTTTGAGTGGAATCAAACATGCGCATGACATGAGAATTGTTCATCGAGATATTAAACCACAGAATATATTAATTGATAAGAATAAAAAATTACAAATTTTTGATTTTGGTATTGCTAAAGCATTGAGTGAAACGTCGCTGACTCAAACGAATCATGTTCTAGGAACCGTTCAATATTTATCACCTGAACAGGCTAAAGGCGAAGCTACTGATGAAAGTACTGACATATATTCAATTGGTATTGTATTATATGAGATGTTAGTTGAAGAGCCACCATTCAATGGAGAGACTGCAGTGAGTATTGCTATAAAGCATATTCAAGATAGCATCCCAAATATTACAACGGATAAAAGAGATGATGTACCTCAATCATTGAGTAATGTCGTTTTACGTGCAACAGAGAAAGATAAATATCATCGCTATCATACTGTTCAAGAAATGTGTGACGATTTAACAAGTGCGTTACATGAGAATCGTTTGAATGAAGAAAAATACGAACTAGATAAAACTAAAACTGTACCACTCACTAAAGATGATTTGAATCATAAAATCTATGATGAACAAAATCAAAATGACCTTAATAAAACCATGCAAATACCTATTGTTAATGATTCAATAAAACAACAAGAATTTCAATCGTCTGAACCACGTTATTATCAAAAAAGCGACAAAAAACGTTCTAAAATGAAAATTGCAATTTTATCAATCATTTTTGTAATATTATTAATTGGTTTATTTTCTTTTGTAGCTATGGCTGTTTTTGGAAATAAATATGAAGAAATGCCTGATCTTAAAGGGAAAACTGAAAAACAAGCTGAAAAGGTATTAGATAGTCATCACCTAAAAGTAGGTGACATATCAAGAAATTATAGTGATAAATATCCTGAAAACCAAATTATTAAAACAAATCCAGATAGTGGAGAACGCGTCGAACAAGGGGATAGAGTTGATATCGTTCTATCCAAAGGACCAGAGAAGGTTAAGATGCCAAATGTTTTAGGTATGTCGAAAAATGATGCGCTAAAAAAATTAAAGGCTATCGGATTTAAAGATATTCACGTTGAGCAAGCTTATAGTCAAACATATGAAAAAGGATTAATTTCTGAACAAAGTGTTGTAGCTAATAGTGAAGTTTCCGTTAATAATCATCATATTACAATTTATGAATCATTAGGTGTTCGACAAGTATATGTCAACAATTATGAAAATAAGTCATATGAGTCAGCAAAAAAAGAACTTGAAGATAAAGGATTTAAAGTTCAAGTGACAAAAGAAAACAACGATGATGTCGAAAAAGGTAATGTCATTTCTCAATCTCCAAAGGATAAAACTGTTGATGAAGGTTCTACTATACTATTAGTAGTTTCTAAAGGAGAAAAGTCTGATGAAGATGATGAGGAGGACAAGGATACAACGACTAAAAATGAGACTGTTAAAGTACCGTATACCGGTAAAAAAAATAAAAGTCAAAAAGTAGAAGTATTTATTCGTGATATTGATAACAAAGGTGATTCAGCAGTTCAAACGTTTAATATTAAAAGTGATAAGACAATTAATATTCCTTTAAAAATAAAAAAAGGAAGTGACGCTGGCTACACCATAAGAGTTGATAATAAAATTGTAGCTGATAAAGATGTGAGCTATGACGGCTAAATGAGTAACAACTAATGGGAAGTAGATAATAAATTTGTAGTGTAACTTTTTAATGATGATTATAATAGAGATAATTTTGAATGATTATCTAATTAAAATGAAAAATCCTTAAAAAAGATGAAGAGTCTGTACATATGAATACATATGTTGCAGGCTCGTTTTATTAATGTGAGACAATTTGTCTTTAAAAATTTATTGAAAACAATATACTAGTAAGTAAATAATGAGCTCGGATTGAGTTGTTATATTATAAGTACTAGTATTTTGATATAATATGAATAATAAAACATAAATGAGAGGTGTCTTTTTGAAGACTGGTCGAATCGTTAAACTAATCAGTGGTGTGTATCAAGTAGATGTAGAAGGTGAGAGATTTGATACCAAACCACGTGGTTTATTCAGAAAAAAGAAGTTTTCACCTGTGGTGGGCGATATCGTAGATTTTGAAGTTCAAAATACGAAAGAGGGCTATATTCATCATGTACATGACCGAAATAATGAACTAAAACGACCACCAGTAAGTAATATTGACGAGTTAGTGATAGTAATGAGTGCAGTCGAGCCTGAATTTTCAACACAATTATTAGATCGCTATTTAGTGATTGCTCATTCTTATCATCTCAAACCTAGAATTTTAATCACTAAACATGATTTAGCTTCTGAACAAGAAATTCTAAAAATCAAAGATACAATAAAACTATATCAAAAAATAGGATATGCTACGCAGTTTATTGGAAAAGATAGTAATTATACTGCTACTGTTGATGAATGGTCTGACGGTTTAATAGTATTAAGTGGCCAATCTGGAGTGGGGAAATCTACTTTTTTAAATAGTTATCAGCCTCAGTTGAAATTAGAAACTAATGATATTTCTAAGTCATTGAATAGGGGTAAACACACTACAAGACATGTCGAATTATACGATAGAAAAGGTGGTTACATCGCTGATACACCGGGGTTTAGCGCGTTAGATTTTAATCATATTGAAAAAGAGCAACTAAAAGATTTTTTTATAGATATTCATGAAGCAGGAGAGCAATGTAAGTTTCGTAATTGTAATCATATAAAAGAACCACAGTGTCATGTTAAGACACTCGTTGAAAAAGGAGAAATTCCACAATTTAGATATGATCATTATCAGCAATTATATAATGAAATTTCCAATAGAAAGGTTCGATACTAAATGGTTAAAATTTTACCATCACTTTTATCTATAGATTTTTTAAATTTAAAAGAAGAACTTCAATTGTTAGAAGCAGCCAAGGTAGACGGATTACACTTTGATGTGATGGACGGTAAATTTGTCCCTAATATTTCAATTGGTATTCCAATATTGGATGCTGTTAGACAACAATCTCATTTGCCAATAGATGTTCATTTAATGATTGAACAACCTGAAAATTATATTAATCTTTTTGCTGAACATGGTGCTGATATGATTTCAGTCCATGTTGAGGCGACAACACATATACATAGGGCAATTGAACAAATTAAACAATTAGGGAAAAAAGCAGGTGTCGTCATCAATCCCGGAACATCTGTAGAAACAATTTTACCTATATTGAGTATTGTTGATTATGTTTTAGTAATGACTGTAAATCCTGGTTTTGGCGGACAAACATTCATAGAACAATGCGTGACTAAGATTGAGCAATTAAATCAACTCAAACATGAAAATCATTTAACTTTTGATATTGAGGTAGATGGAGGAATTAACGATCAAACGAGTAAACGATGTGTAGAACAGGGTGCTACAATGTTAGTCACTGGTTCATACTTCTTTAAACAAGAGGATTATGCAAAAGTAACATCTTTATTAAAGGAATGATAATGTGAAGATTAATTTATTATGTTCTCAGCGTTTGTTACCTAATCATATTTTCGAAAAAGAAAAAGATTCTAATTGGGCAGGTATTGATAGAGGTGCGCTTATACTCGTAAAACAAGGTATTCAACCTATATTTTCTGTAGGTGATTTTGACTCAGTGAATGACGAAGAACGTTTGATGTTGATGCAAAATCTTCATATCGAACCGGTTGAAGCTGAAAAAGATGATACTGATTTAGCTTTAGGAGTAGCTCAAGCAGTTGAAAGAGGATACACAGAAATTACTATTTATGGTGCAACAGGCGGTCGGTTAGATCACTTTATGGGTGTGCTTCAAATTTTACAAAAACCTCAATACTTACATCAGTCTATAAAAATAAAAGTCATTGATCAACAAAATCATATTCAATTATTAGGTGAAGGTAAGTATGTAATCAACAGAGATAGTAATTATCCATATATATCGTTTATCCCTCTCAACGATAAAGCTATATTAACTTTACAGGGGTTCAAATATAATTTAAATCAAGAACACTTAAATTTAGGCTCTACACTCACAATTTCAAATGAGGTAATGGATAATGAAGCAATCATTCGAGTTGAACAAGGATCAATTTTAAAAATACGTAGTCGTGACTAAAAAAAGACCTTAAAGGGCTCACCTTTAAGGTCTTAAAATTTATCCTCCACATAAGGATATTTTTATTATGTGCATTATATTTATTAAACTCTAGTAACTTTACCAGATTTTAAAGCACGTGCAGAAACCCAAACTTTCTTAGGTTTGCCGTCTACAAGGATTCTAACTTTTTGAAGGTTAGCGTTCCATCTGCGTTTATTCGCATTTAAAGCGTGTGAACGATGATTACCAGTCGAAGCTTTACGACCTGTTACGAAACATTGTTTACCCATGAAAGTACCTCCTTTAATAAATATAAATACACACTACTACTTATATACTTTAATAAGATAACACATAATGAGATTGTCGGCAATAAAGACTTTTATAAATTATAAAAATTACAATAAAATGCAATTTATTATGCTATAATTGTGTGATGTGGAGTTATATAGTATGATACTGTAAAGAAACAGTTAAATTAATTAGATAAATTTACAAACAAAGTAAACCTAATTTTTAAAAATACAAATTTTATTAATTTAAAGCATCAACAATGATTTGATTTTTAAAGTATTTAAGGCATTAATAAAATAACCTAGGCACAACGCTTTAAAAATAAAATTCTGAAATTTTCAGGAGGAACAGATATGACATTAGAAATTTCAAATGACTACGGTAAAATTGATATTTCAAATGATGTAATTGCATCAGTAGTTGGTGGCAAAGCCGTTGAAAGTTATGGAATTGTTGGTATGGCATCAAGACAACAAGTTAGAGATGGTATCGCTGAAATCCTTGGACACGATAACTATGCTAAAGGCATTAAAGTTAGAGAAGACAACGGAATTATTGATGTAGATATGTATATCATCGTGAGCTATGGTGTGAAAATTTCTGAAGTAGCAAGCAATCTTCAATCAACTGTTAAATATACTTTAGAAAAAACACTAAATGTGAAAGTAAATTCAATAAATATTTTCGTACAAGGTGTACGTGTAAATGAGACAGTGAAAAAGGTTTAGGAGGACAACGTGAAATGATTAGCAAAATAAATGGTAAATTATTTGCCGATATGATTATACAAGGGGCACAAAATTTATCAAATAATGCAGACTTAGTGGATTCATTAAACGTCTATCCTGTTCCAGATGGAGATACAGGGACAAATATGAATTTAACTATTACTTCTGGTCGTGAGGAAGTCGAAAATAATTTATCTCAAAATATTGGAGAGTTAGGTAAAACATTTTCAAAAGGATTACTTATGGGAGCTCGTGGTAATTCAGGTGTTATTCTTTCTCAATTATTCAGAGGTTTTTGTAAGAATATTGAAGGAGAAAAAGAAATAAGCGTGCAACAGTTTGCTGAGAGTTTTCAAGCTGGAGTTGAAACAGCTTATAAGGCAGTTATGAAACCGGTAGAGGGGACGATTTTAACAGTAGCCAAAGATGCAGCAAAAGCCGCAATGGATTACGTGGATCAAGCTGAAGATTGCGTTGATTTAATGGTACACGTGATTGAAGCTGCAAGCGAGTCTTTAGATAATACGCCTAATTTATTAGCAGTACTTAAAGAAGTAGGCGTTGTTGATAGTGGTGGTAAAGGTTTATTATGCGTTTATGAAGGCTTCTTAAAGGGTCTCAAAGGCGAAAAAGTAGAAGCACAAGCACCTAAACTTGATACTGAATCATTTGTTAATGACGATCATGATTTTCATGGGGTTATTAATACAGAGGACATTGTTTACGGTTATTGTACGGAAATGATGGTTCGATTTGGTAAAAATAAAAAAGCATTTGACGAGCAAGAATTTCGTAATGATATGAGTGAATTCGGTGATTCGTTATTAGTAATTAATGATGATGAAATTGTTAAAGTGCACGTACATACAGAACATCCGGGGGATGTATTTAATTATGGTCAAAAATATGGTGAGCTAATTAAACTTAAAGTAGAAAACATGCGTGAACAACATCGTGAAGTTATTCGTAAGGAACAAGATGGAATTCAAAATAAAGCAACTAATGAATCCAAAACAGTTGAAACAGCTATTGTTACAATTTCTGTAGGCGATGGGATTGCTGAATTATTTAAATCTATGGGAGCAACGCACATTATTAGTGGTGGGCAAACAATGAACCCTTCTACTGAAGATATAGTTAAGGTTATTGAACAATCACAATGTAAACGTGCAATTATCTTACCAAACAATAAAAATATTATGATGGCCAGTGAACAAGCGGCTAGTATTGTAGAAGCTGAAACTGTAGTGATTCCTACTAAATCGATTCCACAGGGAATATCAGCCTTATTCCAATATGATCAAGAATCTAATTTAGAAGATAATAAAAGCCACATGAATGATGCTTTGGAAACTGTTCAATCTGGTTCAATTACTTTTGCAGTTAGAGATACTAAAATAGACGGTATTGAAATCAAGAAAGATGAATTCATGGGTCTAGCTGAAGATAAAATTGTTATAAGTGACTTTAATCAATTTCATGCAGTTAAAGGTCTACTCAGCAAACTACTTAATGAAGATAGCGAAATTTTAACAATGATTTCAGGCGAAGATGCCGATAATTCAATTACAAACCAAATCATTGATTGGATTGAATCGGAGTACCCTGATGTAGAAGTAGAACAACACGAAGGTGGACAGCCTATTTATCAGTATTTCTTCGCAGTAGAATAAATGAAATACTATTTACCTTTTGATAATAAATAGTCGGAATAACGGTTAGTGAATTTAAATCACTAATCGTTATTTTTATATATAATGAGAATTTTAATAGTGAAGTGTTGATATAATTAACCCGTGAAACGCAAATTAATCAATTGAACATGGTAAAATAGATGTTGAGATTAAAGATAATGAAAAATAATAGGTGATTCATCATGTCAAAAGTTCATCTTATTGAGAGCCCGTATGCATTAGATAAAATTAAAGGTATAGGTCCAAAACGTTTAGCGTTGTTAGAAGAATTAAATATTAAATCAGTTGAAGATTTAGTATTATACTTACCGACACGTTATGAAGATAATACTGTTATTGATTTAAATCAAGCAGACGATCAAGCAACTGTAACAGTGCAAGGTGAGGTTTATTCCAGTCCAACTGTTGCTTTTTTTGGTCGTAATAAATCGAAATTAACTGTCCATCTTATGATAAATCATATCGCTGTTAAATGCGTATTTTTTAATCAACCATATTTAAAAAAGAAACTTGAACTAAATAGTATTGTCACTATAAAAGGGAAATGGAATCGTAATAAACAAGAGATTAATGGTAATCGTATTTTTTTTAATGATCAAAAAAATCAAGAGGATGCCCATTTAGAACCAGTATATCGAGTTAAAGAAGGAATAAAACAAAAGCAGTTACGAGATAACATTAGACAGGCACTTAGTGATGTTACAATTCATGAATGGTTGACTGATGACCTCAGAGAAAAGTATAAATTAGAAACTTTAGCATATACAATTCAAACATTACATCATCCTATTGATAAACAAAACTTGCTAAGAGCTAGACGAACTTATGCATTTACAGAGCTATTTATGTTTGAGCTACGTATGCAATGGTTAAATCGCTTAGAAAAGACATCAGATGAGGCTATTGAAATTAATTACGATATAAATAAAGTAAAACAATTTATTGATAGTTTGCCATTTGAGTTAACTGATGCTCAAAAAGTTAGTGTCAATGAAATATTTCGTGATTTAAAGGCGCCTATTCGTATGCATCGGTTGTTACAAGGTGATGTTGGATCCGGCAAAACTGTGGTAGCAGCAATTTGTATGTACGCCTTAAAAACTGCAGGATATCAATCTGCATTAATGGTTCCAACGGAGATTTTAGCTGAACAGCACGCTGAAAGTTTGATGCAACTATTTGGTAATACAATGAACGTAGCTTTATTAACTGGTTCTGTTAAAGGGAAAAAAAGACGACTTCTTCTAGAACAATTAGAAAATGGAACTATCGATTGTTTGATTGGTACACACGCCTTGATACAAGATGATGTTGTCTTCAATAATGTTGGATTAGTCATTACAGATGAACAGCACCGATTTGGTGTTAACCAACGACAAATTCTAAGAGAAAAAGGTGCGATGACCAATGTGTTGTTTATGACAGCGACACCAATCCCTAGAACACTCGCTATTTCTGTTTTCGGTGAAATGGATGTATCTTCAATTAAACAATTACCAAAAGGCAGAAAACCTATAAAAACAAGTTGGGCAAAACATGAGCAATATGATCAAGTACTTGCACAAATGTCGAATGAATTAAAAAAGGGTAGACAAGCCTATGTGATCTGTCCATTAATTGAAAGCTCTGAGCATTTAGAAGATGTACAAAATGTTGTGGAACTTTATGAATCCTTACAAAGTGATTACGGTAATGAAAAAGTTGGATTATTACATGGGAAAATGACTGCTGAAGATAAAGATCAAGTCATGCAAAAATTCAGTGAACATGAAATAGATATTTTAGTTTCTACTACTGTAGTTGAGGTGGGTGTAAATGTACCTAATGCAACGTTTATGATGATTTATGATGCAGATCGATTTGGTTTATCTACATTACATCAATTACGTGGGCGTGTTGGTCGTAGTGAACATCAAAGTTATTGTGTATTAATTGCATCTCCCAAGACTGAAACAGGTATTGAACGTATGACCATTATGACTCAAACTACTGATGGATTCGAATTAAGTGAAAGAGATTTAGAAATGAGAGGTCCAGGAGATTTTTTTGGAGTAAAACAAAGCGGTCTTCCAGACTTTCTTGTAGCAAATGTAGTAGAAGATTATCGTATGCTTGAAGTTGCTAGAGATGAAGCAGCAGAACTTATACAATCTGGCCAATTTTTCGAACAACAATATAGTCATTTAAGAGAGTTTATTAAACAAAACTTACGCCACATTCGTTTTGATTAGAAAAAAATATTATACTATTCAAAGATATATTTTGATTTTATAAAAAGATACGATCAGCTGAATATAGATTGATACAGTTTATTGTTGAGTAATAGATAAAGAAAGTGTTATGATATTTAAGGAATATTTAAGACTTGGTACTAAAATGAGGGGTGAGCGTGTGAAATTAAAGAAAAACGATAGACGAGTAGCCATTAAAGAGGCTATCGAATTAAACCCCTTCATCACTGATTATGAATTGTGTGAGAAGTTTGATGTAAGTATTCAAACCATACGTTTAGATCGCACACATTTAAATATTCCTGAGTTACGTAAAAGAATTAAATTAGTCGCTGAACAGAATTATGGCCGAATCAAATCAATAGAGGCCAATGAAATTATAGGTGATTTGATTCAAGTGAATCCTGATGTTAGCGCGCAATCTCTAATTGAAATTACAATTGATTCTGTTTTTGCAAAAAGTGAGATTGCTAGAGGGCATGTCTTATTTGCACAAGCTAACTCATTATGTGTAGCTCTTATACATAAACCAATAGTATTGACACATGAAAGTCAAGTTGAATTTAAAGAAAAAGTAAAATTAAATGACACAGTTCGAGCAGATGCCCGTGTCATAGATATAACAGATAAACATTATATTATTGAAGTGAATTCTTATGTTTCAGATATGTTAGTTTTTAAAGGGAAATTCAAAATGTACTATACAAGTGAGGATGAATGAAATGGTTAAAATTGCTGTAGATATGATGGGTGGAGATGATGCGCCTGGTATTGTATTAGATGCAGTTAAAAAAGCTGTCGAAGACTTTAAAGATTTGGAAATTATTCTTTTTGGTGACGAATCACAATACAATTTAAGTCATGAGCGTATAGAGTTTCGACATTGTACCGAAAAGATTGAAATGGAAGATGAACCAGTACGTGCAATTAAACGTAAAAAAGATAGCTCCATGGTTAAGATGGCTGAGGCGGTAAAATCAGGTGAAGCTGATGGTTGTGTATCAGCGGGAAATACAGGTGCTTTAATGTCAGCTGGGTTATTTATTGTTGGACGTATTAAAGGCGTAGCAAGACCTGCGTTAGTTGTAACATTGCCCACTACTGATGGCAAAGGGTTTGTGTTCTTAGATGTTGGTGCCAATGCTGACGCTAAAGCAGAACATTTACTACAATATGCGCAATTAGGAAATATTTACGCTCAAAAAATTCGCGGTATTCAAAATCCTTCAGTGTCACTTCTTAATATTGGCACTGAAGCAGCTAAAGGAAATTCTTTAACTAAAAAAGCATATGATTTATTTGAGAAAAATCAATCATTTAACTTTACAGGTAATATTGAAGCAAAAACACTTATGGATGGAAATGTTGATGTCGTAGTAACAGATGGTTATACAGGTAACATGGTCCTTAAAAATCTTGAAGGCACTGCAAAGTCTATAGGTAAAATGTTGAAAGAAACAATAATGAGTAGCTTCAAAAATAAATTAGCTGGTGCAGTGTTGAAAAAAGATTTAGACACATTTGCTAAGAAAATGGACTACTCAGAATATGGTGGATCAGTATTATTAGGTTTAGATGGTACGGTTGTAAAAGCTCACGGTAGTTCAAACGCTAAAGCATTTTATTCTGCAATTAGACAAGCAAAAATTGCTGGTGAAGAGAATATCGTTCAAATTATGAAAGATACAGTAGGTGAGTAAAATGGGTAAAATAGCAGTTGTATTCCCTGGTCAAGGTGCACAAAAAGTAGGGATGGCTAGTGATTTATATAACGAAGAAGAACGCTCGACTCGAGTATTAAATTTAGCTCAAGAGACAGTAGACTTTGATTTGTTAGAAACGATGTTTAATGATAATGATGGGAAATTAGGAGAAACAGAAAATACACAACCTGCACTATTAACACATAGTATTGCGTTACTAGAATCTTTAAATCATTTAAAAGTAGATTATACTATGGGACATAGCTTAGGAGAATATTCAAGTTTAGTTGCTAGTGGTGTATTAGCTTTTGAAGATGCAGTTAGAATTGTACGTAAACGTGGCCAACTTATGGCTCAAGCGTTTCCTAACGGTGTTGGAGGTATGGCAGCAGTATTAGGTTTGGACTATGATGATGTTGATAAGATATGTCAAACGTTATCTACAAATGAACAGTTAATTGAACCTGCTAATATTAACTCACCAGGTCAAATCGTGGTGTCTGGACATAAACCTTTAATTGATGAATTAGTAGAAAAGGGCAAAGAACTTGGAGCTAAACGCGTTCTTCCGTTAGCTGTTTCCGGTCCTTTTCACTCTTCAATGATGAAAGTTATTGAAGAGGATTTTGCTAATTTCATTAATCAATTTGAGTGGCATAATGCTAATTATCCAATTGTTCAGAATGTTAATGCAAAGGGAGAAACCGATGCCGAAGTAATTAAACGCAATATGGTTAAACAATTATATTTACCTGTTCAATTTATTCAATCAACGGAGTGGTTGATTAATCAAGGTGTCGATCACTTTATTGAAATTGGACCTGGAAAAGTATTATCTGGGCTCATCAAAAAAATTAATCGAGATGTAAAAATCACTTCAATTCAAACACTTGAAGATGTGAAAGGATGGAATAATAATCATGAATAAAAGTGCTTTAGTTACAGGTGCTTCTCGTGGTATAGGTAGAAGCATTGCATTGCAATTAGCAGAAGAAGGATATAATGTAGCTATCAATTATGCTGGAAGTAAAGATAAAGCAGAAGCAGTTGTTGAAGAAATTAAAGCTAAAGGTGTAGAAAGTTTTGCAATACAAGCCAATGTTGCAAAAGGCGATGAAGTTAAAGAAATGATTAAAGAAGTGGTAAGTCAATTTGGTTCTGTAGACGTATTAGTTAACAATGCAGGAATAACTAAAGACAACTTACTTATGCGCATGAAAGAACAAGAGTGGGATGACGTGATTGATACGAACTTAAAAGGCGTGTTTAACTGTATTCAAAAAGTAACGCCACAAATGTTACGTCAACGTAGTGGTGCAATCATTAATTTAACTAGTATTGTTGGTGCAATGGGTAATCCTGGACAAGCAAACTATGTTGCAACAAAAGCAGGTGTTATTGGATTAACTAAAACTGCAGCACGAGAACTAGCATCACGAGGTATTACAGTGAACGCTGTAGCACCTGGCTTTATCGTTTCAGATATGACAAATGCTTTAAGTGATGATTTGAAGGATCAAATGTTAGAGCAAATTCCTTTAAAACGTTTTGGAGAAGATACAGATATAGCTAATACTGTTGCCTTCCTAGCTTCTGATAAAGCTAAATATATTACAGGCCAAACAATTCATGTTAACGGCGGAATGTATATGTAATGTTCGAAAAGAAGCAAACGAACACATGAGCTGAGGCTCATGTATAAGAAACACTAAATACACATGTATTAAGTGTTTCTAAAATTCTACTTGTATTTTAGAAAGTAAAATGGGAAAATAAAATAGTCTATCAAAAGACTCTTTAAAAGGAGGTGAAGCGACGTGGAAAACTTCGATAAAGTAAAAGACATCATCGTTGATCGTTTAGGCGTAGATGCTGACAAGGTAACTGAAGACGCATCATTCAAAGATGATTTAGGCGCTGACTCACTTGATATCGCTGAATTAGTAATGGAATTAGAAGACGAATTTGGTACTGAAATTCCTGATGAAGAAGCAGAAAAAATCAACACTGTTGGTGATGCTGTTAAATACATCAACAGCCTTGAAAAATAAAATGATTAATATCTGAGTCGTCTTCTCGTCGGCTCAGATTTTTTCTTTAGTTTTAGTCTGTTTTCACGTAAAATTAAATTAAGCTTTTAAACTTTATAGTTAGGAGGTTAGGTTGTGGCTAACCAGAAAAAGAAAGAAATGGTACATGATTTTCAACAAAAATTTACTGATAAAATGAAGTCGTTAGGATTACATTTTAAAAATATTGATTTATATCAACAAGCTTTCTCTCATTCAAGTTTTATTAATGACTTTAATATGAATCGTTTAGAACACAACGAACGTTTAGAATTTTTAGGTGATGCGGTATTAGAATTGACGGTTTCACGCTATCTTTTTGACAGACATCCTCATTTACCAGAAGGTAATTTGACAAAGATGCGCGCAACAATTGTTTGTGAACCTTCACTTGTGATATTTGCGAATAAAATTAAATTAAACGAACTGATTTTATTAGGTAAAGGTGAAGAGAAGACAGGAGGCAGAACAAGACCTTCCCTTATTTCAGATGCTTTTGAAGCTTTTGTAGGTGCACTATATTTAGATCAAGGTTTAGACACAGTATGGACATTTGCTGAAAAAGTTATCTTTCCGTATGTAGAAGATGACGAGCTCGTTGGTGTCGTAGACTTTAAAACACAATTTCAAGAATATGTGCATAGCCAAAATAAAGGAGATGTGACATACCAATTAATTAAAGAAGAGGGTCCCGCACATCATAGACTATTTACATCGGAAGTGATTTTAGAAAATAAAGCAGTTGCAGAGGGTAAAGGAAAGACAAAGAAGGAATCCGAACAAAAGGCAGCAGAACAAGCGTATAAACTAATGAAAAATAAAAAATCATTATAATTATAAAAATATGATAATCTATGATTGATCATCATATAAAGCTTCAATCTATATTGATAATTTTGAATAATTGTTAATATAGCCCCAAGCTTATCAACTCAACACGACTGTGATAAGGAGAATACAATGGTTTATTTAAAATCAATTGATGCCATAGGATTTAAATCTTTTGCCGACCATACCAATGTTCAATTTGATAAAGGTGTGACAGCTATTGTTGGTCCTAATGGAAGTGGTAAAAGTAATATTACTGATGCAATTAAATGGGTACTAGGTGAACAATCTGCCAAATCACTACGTGGTGCTAAAATGGAAGATATCATTTTTTCAGGTGCTGAACATAGAAAAGCTCAAAATTTTGCTGAAGTAAAACTTAAATTAGATAATCATTCACAAAAATTACAAATTGATTCTGAGGAATTAGTTGTCACACGCCGTCTCTATCGAAGTGGTGAGAGTGAATATTATTTAAATAATGATCGTGCACGGTTAAAGGATATTATAGATTTATTTCTCGATTCAGGACTTGGAAAGGAAGCATTTAGTATTATTTCTCAAGGACGAGTAGATGAAATATTGAATGCAAAACCAATCAATCGTCGACAAATTATTGAAGAATCTGCTGGAGTACTTAAATATAAAAAGCGTAAAGCTGAATCGATTCAAAAACTTGACCATACTGAAGATAATCTTAATCGGGTCGAAGATATCTTATATGATTTAGAGGGACGAGTGGAACCGTTAAAAGAAGAGGCGGCCATTGCTAAAGAATATAAGCAATTATCTAAAGAAATGGAGCAAAGTGATGTCATCGTTACAGTATCTGACATTGATCATTATACCGAAGATAATCAACGATTAGATGAGCGTTTAAATCACCTAAAGAGTCAACAGGCTGAGAAAGAAGGTCAACAAGCTCAAATCAATCAGTTACTACAACGATATAAAGGTAAACGCCAACAAAACGATTATGACATTGAAAAGTTAAATTATGAATTAGTTAAAGCAACTGAGAATTATGAGCAATTATCAGGTAAGCTAAATGTATTAGAAGAACGAAAGAAAAACCAATCAGAAACAAATGCAAGATATGAGGAAGAATTAGATAATTTAGAATCACAAATTGATTCTATTAAAAATGAAAAAGCTCAAAATGAAAAATTATTAGCCGATTTGAAAAATAAGCAAAAGCAATTAAACAAGGAAGTTCAAGAATTAGAGTCACTTCTTTATGTATCTGATGAACAACACGACGAAAAACTGGAAGAAATTAAAAATAGTTATTATACATTGATGTCAGAACAATCAGATGTTAATAATGATATAAGATTTTTAGAACATACAATCAATGAAAATGAAGCAAAAAAATCACGATTAGATTCGCGTTTAGTAGAGGCTTTCAATCAACTTAAGGACATTCAACAAAATATTACTCAAACAAACAAGGCATATCAAAGTTCTAAGAAATCTATGCAAAAAGTAGAACAAAATATTCAACAATTAGAACGACAGTTGACAGATTCTAAAAGACTTCTTTCTGAATATGAAAATAAACTATATCAAGCCTATCGTTATAATGAAAAGTTAAAATCAAGAATTGATAGTTTAGCTACTCAAGAGGAAGATTACACGTATTTCTTTAATGGTGTAAAGCACATTTTGAAAGCAAAAGATAAAGAACTAAGAGGGATTCATGGTGCGGTTGCAGAAGTAATTAACGTTCCTTCAGAAATGACGCAAGCAATTGAAACCGCCTTAGGTGCATCGTTACAGCACGTTATTGTTGATAATGAAAAAGACGGTCGTCAAGCAATCCAGTACTTGAAGCAAAGAGGTCTAGGTCGTGCTACTTTTTTACCATTAAACGTGATTCAACCAAGACATGTAGCTGCTGAGATTAAAGATGTAGCTCGTAGTTCACAAGGATTTATTAATATTGCATCTGATGCTATAAATGTATCTGCTAAATATCAAAACATCATTGAAAATTTATTAGGTAATACCATCATTGTAGAAAATTTAAAACATGCAAATGAACTTGCACGTGCCATTCGATATCGGACAAGAATAGTAACTTTAGAAGGTGATGTTGTAAATCCTGGTGGTTCCATGACAGGAGGAGGAGCACGTAAAACAAAAAGTATATTGTCACAAAAAGATGAATTATCAACAATGCGAAATCAACTTGAAGATTATCAACGACAAACAGCAGAATTTGAACGTCAGTTTAAAGAACAAAAAACACAAGCTGAACAATTAAGTGAACAATATTTTAGTGCAAGTCAGCAGTACAACAATTTAAAAGAACAAGTACATCATCACGAATTAGAACTAGATAGACTAAAAACACAAGAAGCACATCTTAAAAATGAACATGAAGAGTTCGAATTTGAAAAAAATGATGGATATCAAAGTGATAAAAGTAAAGAAACTTTAAAAGAAAAGCAAAATCATTTAACTGAGATACAACAACAATTGAAGCAACTAGAAAATGATATTGAAAGATATACACAATTATCAAAAGAGGGAAAAGCTTCGACACATCAAACACAACAGCAACTACATCAAAAACAATCTGATTTAGCTGTTGTTAAAGAGAGAATTAAATCGCAAAAGCAAGTACACGAACGTTTAGATAAACAACTTAGCGATTCAGAACGTCAAAAACTTGAAGTAAATGAAAAAATCAAATTGTTTAATTCAGATGAAATGATGGGTGAAGATGCTTTTGAAAAGTTGAAAGAGCAAATTCAGCAACAAGAAAATGTAAGACAAAATTTAAATCAACAACTTAGTGAGATTAAACAGCAACGTAAAGATTTTAATGAGAAAATCGAAATGAATGAAGGTCAGCTTCAAAAATGTCATCAAGATATACTTTCTATAGAAAATCATTATCAAGATATTAAAGCAAAACAATCAAAGCTAGATGTATTAATTAATCATGCAATAGATCATTTAAATGACACGTATCAACTCACAGTAGAACGTGCAAGAATGGAATATGATTCTGATGAAACTATTGACAATTTGCGTAAAAAAGTAAAATTAACGAAGATGTCGATCGATGAATTAGGTCCTGTAAATTTAAATGCAATAGAACAATTTGAAGAGTTGAATGAGCGATACACATTTTTAAATGAGCAACGAACAGATTTAAGAGAAGCAAAAGAAACCTTAGAACAAATCATTCATGAAATGGATAAAGAAGTAGAAGGACGTTTTAAAACAACATTTCATGCAGTTCAAGATCATTTTACGACAGTGTTTAAGCAATTATTTGGTGGTGGACAAGCAGAACTTCGTTTAACTGAAGATGACTATTTGTCTGCTGGCGTTGATATCATCGTGCAACCGCCAGGAAAGAAATTACAACATCTTTCATTATTAAGCGGTGGTGAACGTGCTTTAAGTGCTATAGCGCTATTGTTCGCCATTCTCAAAGTTCGATCAGCACCTTTTGTTATACTAGATGAAGTAGAAGCGGCATTAGATGAAGCTAATGTGATACGATATGCTCAATATTTAAATGAATTATCTACGGAAACACAATTCATTGTAATTACACACCGGAAGGGAACGATGGAGTTTTCTGATCGTTTATATGGTGTAACAATGCAAGAGTCTGGTGTTTCTAAGTTAGTTAGCGTCAACCTAAATACAATAGATGAGGTTATGAAGGAGGAACAAGCATGAGTTTTTTTAAACGTCTGAAAGATAAATTTTCTAGTAAAAATGAAGATGATATTCAAAAAGACCTGGATGAATCTGTAGATTCAAATGTTAACAGTGATTCAGATTCAATGGATCCGAATGATTCTGATGAACAAGTTAAACCCAAAAAGAAACCTAAAAAATTAAGTGAAGCTGATTTTGACGAAGATGGCTTGATATCGATTGAAGATTTTGAAGAAATAGAAGCTCAAAAAATTGGAGCAAAATTCAAGGCCGGTTTGGAAAAATCACGTCAAAACTTCCAAGAACAGTTAAATAATTTAATTGCTCGATATAGAAAAGTTGACGAAGATTTCTTCGAAGCTCTGGAAGAAATGCTTATTACTGCGGACGTTGGTTTTAATACTGTTATGAAATTAACTGATGAGCTACGTACAGAAGCACAAAGACGTAATATACAAGAAACAGAAGACTTAAGAGAGGTTATAGTTGAGAAGATTGTAGAAATCTATCATCAAGAGGACGATCATTCTGAAGCAATGAATATTGAAGATGGACGTTTAAATGTCATACTGATGGTTGGTGTGAATGGTGTCGGCAAAACAACAACAATTGGTAAATTAGCTTATCGTTATCAACAAGAAGGTAAAAAAGTAATGTTAGCTGCTGGTGATACTTTTAGAGCTGGAGCAATTCAACAATTAAACGTCTGGGGAGAACGTGTTGGCGTTGAAGTTGTGAGTCAAAACGAAGGTTCTGACCCTGCAGCAGTAGTATATGATGCGATTAATGCAGCAAAAAATAAAGACGTAGATATTTTAATTTGTGACACTGCAGGACGCTTGCAAAATAAATCTAATTTAATGCAAGAGTTAGATAAAATGAAACGTGTGATTAATCGAGCAATACCTGATGCCCCCCATGAAGCTTTATTATGCTTAGATGCAACAACTGGTCAAAATGCACTTTCACAAGCACGTTCATTTAAGGAAGTTACAAATGTCTCAGGTATAGTTTTAACTAAATTAGACGGTACTGCTAAAGGGGGTATTGTATTAGCAATTCGAAATGAGTTACACATTCCAGTTAAATATGTTGGTTTAGGTGAAAAAATGGATGACTTACAACCGTTTAATCCTGAAAGCTATGTATATGGATTATTTGCTGATATGATAGAACAAAATGAAGATATTCCTGAAGAAATCTCTAGAAATTCATCCGTTGAATCTGAAGAAGGTAACTAAAATGGGACAAAATGATTTAGTTAAAACATTGCGTATGAATTATCTATTTGATTTTTATCAAAGTTTGCTTACAAATAAACAGAAAAATTATCTCGAATTATTTTATTTACAAGATTATTCTTTAAGTGAAATTGCTGATACATTTGAAGTGAGTAGACAAGCAGTTTATGATAATATAAGAAGAACTGGCGATTTAGTAGAAGATTATGAATCGAAATTACGACTATACCAAAGATTCGAGAAACGTCGTGAATTATATAACTTAATGAAACAATCACTTAATCAACCTGAGTTGCTTAAACAATATATCACTCAATTAGAAGAATTAGAGTAGTGATCATTATAATAAAGGAGGGCAAACGTTATGGCATTTGAAGGATTATCCGATCGCTTACAAGCCACGATGCAAAAAATGCGTGGTAAAGGGAAAGTAACAGAAGCAGACATTAAAACGATGATGCGTGAAGTGAGATTAGCGTTATTGGAAGCCGATGTTAACTTCAAAGTTGTTAAGGAATTTGTTAAGACTGTTTCAGAACGTGCGCTAGGTTCTGATGTCATGCAATCTTTAACACCTGGCCAACAGGTTATTAAAATCGTACAAGAAGAACTTACTAGCTTAATGGGTGGAGAAAATACATCCATTAAGATGGCAAACAAACCACCAACTGTTGTTATGATGGTAGGCTTACAAGGTGCAGGTAAAACGACGACAGCAGGTAAGTTGGCATTATTAATGCGTAAAAAATATAACAAGAAACCTTTACTTGTGGCAGGAGATATTTATCGTCCAGCTGCTATTGATCAATTACAAACAGTAGGTAAACAAATTGATATCCCTGTGTATAGTGAAGGTGATCAAGTATCACCACAACAAATTGTTGAAAATGCTTTAAAACATGCTAAAGAAGAACATCTAGATTTCGTTATCATTGATACAGCTGGTCGTTTGCATATTGATGAAACACTTATGAATGAGCTTCAAGAAGTTAAAGAAATTTCTAAACCAGATGAAATTATGCTTGTTGTTGATGCAATGACAGGTCAAGATGCTGTGAATGTGGCACAATCATTTGATGAACAATTAGATGTTTCAGGTGTAACATTGACTAAATTAGATGGTGATACACGTGGTGGTGCAGCACTTTCAATCCGTTCCGTTACCCAAAAACCTATTAAATTTGTAGGTATGAGTGAGAAATTGGATGGTTTAGAATTATTCCACCCTGAACGAATGGCTTCGCGTATTTTAGGTATGGGTGATGTTTTAAGTCTCATTGAAAAAGCGCAACAAGATGTAGATCAAGAAAAGGCTAAAGATCTAGAGAAGAAGATGCGAGAGTCATCATTTACATTAGATGATTTCTTAGAACAGTTAGATCAAGTTAAGAATTTAGGTCCTTTAGATGATATAATGAAAATGATTCCTGGTATGAATAAAATGAAAGGTTTAGATAAGCTTAATATGAGTGATAAACAAATTGATCATATTAAAGCGATTATACAATCTATGACACCTAAAGAGCGTTCAAACCCTGAAACATTAAATGTATCGCGTAAAAAACGTATTGCAAAAGGATCCGGCCGATCTTTACAAGAAGTTAATCGACTAATGAAACAATTTAATGATATGAAGAAAATGATGAAACAATTTACTGGTGGCGGTAAAGGTAAAAAAGCTAAACGAAACCAAATGCAAAATATGTTAAAGGGTATGAACTTACCGTTTTAATTTATGAAATCAAGCATCGAAACTTGAGAGTGTCTTCGATGCTTGATTTTTTTGAACCTTAATAAGGATTGTTAACAAAATTAACAGAAACGCTTGATTTAAAGCACATGCATAACCAAAAGTACGATTTACT
>NZ_KV811715.1:0-5837 GCF_001813195.1 Staphylococcus sp. HMSC065D05 | reverse complement strand
CAAGAGTTTATAAACTCTTGATACACCTTTTACATTCCTTTTTAATTACCAAACAGTCTACTCCAAAAACTTTTTTTAGAATAATTTTCGTTTCTTATATCCTCTTTCTGATCACCATCTGTTTTATCACTTTTTTGTGATTCACTATCTTGTTGTTTATCCTCATGTTTATCTTTACTTTCATCACTGAACTGAGAAACTATTTTTTCTTTTTGATTATCTGAGTCACTATTTATAGAATCCATATTGTCCATTGTTTCTTGAACTTCAATGTCCTGTCTTTTATTAGCAGAATAATTAAGTTGCTTTTCTTCTTCTAACTTAGACTCTAACTTTTGTATTTTTTTGTTACTTTCCAATGCTAATACTTGTTGGTTTTCAAGTAATTTCGACCTTTCTTGTAATTCTTTCCTATAAAATTCTATTGTCGTTTCATGACGTTTTTCTTGTTTTTCAAGTTGCTTATTTAAAGTATCTATTTGCTTTTCAAGTAGTTCAATTATTTGAACATCATATTTAGATTCATTTTTTGTATTATCTATTTTAACTTTTTCTGAGCTTGTGTTAGTACTTTCAAATCCATATTTCTTTTTATTTCGGATTACTCTTTGAATAACCTTTTCTACATCAACATCATTTTTAATGAATGAAGTATTATCCTGTTTTATTGTTTCTATATTCAATCTTTTTATATTATTAAACACAGTCTGTTTACTAACTTCCAATTCTTCACTGATTTGTTTAACACTCTTCATATCTTCAACCCTTTATAAATACTTTATCAACCCTTTATAAGAAAATTCTATCACAAATGCTTTTATAAAGGTATCTTTATAAAAAATAAAAACCCTTTATAAACATTTGATAACAATTCCGTCAAGTGTTTATAAAGGGTTTTTAAGTGAAATTATAATATCTTTTATATGTTCTTTTTTAATGATATAATATTCATAATACGTTTTAGTCCCAACTACTGGTAATAGTTGGGACTTGGTAATAAAACGTTACAATACGTTAGCTATTTAATTTGATATATGTATTATATACAACAATATCTACAGTTTGCAAGTCAAAAAGTTATGTGGATTTGTAATGTTTTATTACCTCTATTCAAATTTAATTGGAAAGAGGTTTTTTATTATGTCTCGTAAAAATATTAAAAATCAAGCTAGTCAAAATTTTTATATGCTACACAAAGCATTATTTGTTAATGAAAAATATAAAAAATTAAGTGATAGTGCCAAAGTCACTTATGCAATCCTCAATGATAGAGTTAGCTTATCAATTAAAAATAATTGGATCGATGATAATGGGGATATATATTTCATTTTTACAAACGAAAGTCTCCAGAATATATTAGATAAAAGTAAGAATACAATTACTAAAATAAAAAAAGAACTTCAAGAAGTAGGGTTACTTGAACAAATACGTACAGGATTTAATAAACCTAATAAATTATATTTGCATGATATAGAAACTAATATTAGTGTAGAAAAAAGTATTCAATCCTCATCTACAACCTATAATGACAAGGAGTCCCAAATTTTGGGACTCCAGAATCCCGAAATTTGGGACTCCAGAATCTCAAAATTTGGGACTCCAGAATCCCAAATTTTAGACCCTAATGATACTGATTATATTAAGACTGATTATATTAAGACTGAGAATAATGATACGGATGATTTGAATGATAATAAACTAAAATATCCTAGTAATCATACAAATCATTCAAATCACAACAACTCAAACTTTAATAATGAAGCTTTAAAATTCCAATTACTCGAAGAACTACCACAAAGTATTCAAAACTATCTAAGTAACTTTGAAGTAGCTGAAATTAAAATTATCAAAACTGTATTATTAAAAGCCAAAACATCTTTCAACAATACGATTGATAACTACTACTTGCTAGAAGATATGGAAATAGAAATACTTCATGTTCTTAAACGTTTTAAAGCCATGCTTATTCAAAAAAATGAAACCATTGAAGCCATGCAAGGGTACTTAATGAAATCTCTTAAGTCTGAATTTGCTGAAATGCATACCCTTAATAAACGACGTGATCATTTACCCATCACTTCTTTATTTAATCAATAATGATTCAATTAGAGAGCATCTTTAAATAGATGTTCTCTTTTTTTATTTACAAGTGGTTGCTAAGGCAACCATCTAGATCAAACGAAAGTAAGGGAGGGGATAACAAAATAACATCCACACAATGTCACAACACAGCATGCTGCTATCAAAGAAGGGAGGAAGACTTATGAGTACTAAGAAAAAGATTAAAGTTACATTTGCAATGATTAATGTTCTCTTAACTGCAGTCGAATTTTATCTTCAATGGCAATTGAGTAAATCTGAAAATGAACTGTAGTTAAGCAAAAAGGTGGGATCAAAACGTTTTTGTTTTAGTCCTATTTTTTCTATAAACAAACATTCTTCGTTTAGTAATGGCTCAAATATGTTTCATAAGAAGAAAAACAAAAAAACTCTACTTAATCATAATTGGTTGTAGAGTTTTTTTGATTTCTTTATTTAATTTTTTCGTCCTCTTTCTTTTTAGGTTCGTAACATGCCACATATATAATCAATTGTATAGTAGTAATCATCATAAAAAATGTATACCAATCATTATTATGCAAGTATAATTGATAAGTTAAGTTAGAAGTTGTTGGTAATGTACTTTCATTAATTTTAACTATCGCATTGCATAGTGGTTCAAACAGTTTCGTAGTTAAATATTCAACCTTCTCTTTACTAGCAATTTCTGTACTCTGATTTTGATGTTCATCGGGATAGCGTTCCACGTAATTATCATTTGTAATGATTGTTTCTGATGTTACTTTAATATCTCCCATTTTCACAATGCCATTATCATTAATAATTTCTGTTAAAACATCTATATTAGGAATCTTCATATTTTTTATGCTACTAATTGTATTTGTGAATTCTTGATTATATCCCCAATGACGTCTAAAGTTTTCTATCATTTTTGTATTTAACTGACTAATTTCATTAAAGTTATTGCTAACTTTAAATGCTTTTCTCAGTTTTTCTGTAAGTTCTATTGAAGTACTTTTGAAGATATCATTACTCATTAATTTTCTATATTCTGAACTATTTAAGTAGTTAGTAGTTGTGAACACATTTCTTTGTAATTGCGTATTATTTTTAACCATAGCCATTGTTTTTTGATAATTAATTAATGCTTGATTCACTATATCATCTCCCGTCATTTGAAATTTTTCTCTACTTGTAACTAATTATATAATAATTATCGACTTATTATATCTGTATTTATCTACATTAGCCTTTCTGCTTCGCACTTCGGTTCATAAATTAAAAAGTGATAAGATGAAAGAAACATATAATAACATAATTTAAAAGGAGTTAAATTAACTTATGAATTATACAATTACAGAATTAAGTCTCAGAAATCCTAATTATTTAGGCATTAGTCGAGAACTATTTATTAATGACAAATACTGTAATTTATCTTTTTTAGCTAAAATCTTATATAGTATTTTAAGTAAATTGCAATTCAGAAATGGTTATGACGAATGGACTTTAAATATGCGCAAATTAGAGAGTGAATCTAAATTAGTAGCTGAAGATATAGAACAATATTTAATTGATTTAGAAGAACTGGATTTGATTTTTACAGCAGGAGATAAAATAGTTGTTTTACAACAAAGAGAATTAGCCAAAAAAGGTATTTACAAAATGCCATCATTCTTACTAAAAGATGCTTTTGATGATTTAGATTGGTACGCTAAGATTTTATATACTATATATCGAAATAGATATTTATTTGCTATTAAAGAAAATATGGGTAATAGTGATTTTTACAATGATGAACATATACTTTATGGAATATATAAAATTAAAGATATTGTTAATGAATTAATGATTGATGAAGAAACAGTTGAGATGTACAACGAACAACTCATTCATGCACATTTACTTAACACTTCAACTACGACTAATGGGTATCTGCGTTTCTACACATACGACGTCTCCAGTGTACCTAAACAATCTAATACAAAAACAACACATCACGAAAAACAAAAATTAATTAAATATATGCCATCAAAAATAGCTTTTATTTTTCAAACGATGGATATCGAACATATTTTGAAAATACAACATGCTATGCGAAGTTATATAGCACATTACAACATCAACAATCCAAATCGCTATCTACGAAAACATGCTGATGGTATTAGTAAAATCATTCAAACAATGGCTTTAGTTGGTGATACAGATAACAAAGACGTATATACAAAGCATAATTTATGTTTCTATGTATTTAACAATGAGATGAAACGCTATTTAGATAATCCAAATCATTTTAAAACTAATAAATCACAAATTAATTATCATATTGATATATTTAATTCGATGATGTCTACAATATTATCGGATTTGAAGATTAATAAAAACGACTCGTTTAAGATTAAAAGATTACAAAATACGTTTCCCGAATTTCAGAAATCAACAATCTCTTTACTTCGATTATTTACCTTTAATGATGCAATTTTTTTAGGCAATACACTACGTGATATTATAGAAATCAACAATATATCTAATATTGACCTTACACCAGATAATTTATTTAGTTATAGCGATAATATGTCTTCTATTAATATAGCAATATGTGAAGTCAAAGGTTTATTGATACTAGCAGACCTTGAATTTTCTCATATTGCACCGTTCCTAAATGATATGCTCTTCGATAGATTTAATACGTATTATGATTGGACTACTACAGATATAGGTATTGATATTGAAAAACAATATGCCGAATTAGAAAAAGGGAATAATAGTTATAGCTTTTCAGAAGAAACGTCTTATATGGTGCAGCTATTAATACAACTGACCAATTGTAATGAGTCAGAAGAAAATACTCAGGCTATTCAACGTGTATTGTATTTGTTTTCAGGTTTTCATCGTTCAATATTACCTCTTAAATTAGAGAAGTATATGTTGTCATTAAAGCTATCCGATTTCATATATGTATTTAGAATGTTTTCATTAGGAATAGCCGATTATACACTTTCAATGAAATACAAAATGAACTTATTCCATGTAGACTTGTCATTACTGGAAGACCGTTTATTACGTTGTATTGATATTATCCTACATGTAAAAAATAGTACTAAATTAAATGATAATACAAATATATGTATTAGTATCGTAAGTGGTGAAATTTCTAAGAGTTATCAAGATGGTCATCAATACGAATATGTAAAACATACAGAAACAGAGATTACGAATTTAATCAATGAATACTTGGAAGAAGAAAAACAATAATACAACGACTAAAATCCCCTTACATCTAGCAAGGGGTTTTTAATGGTTTATATATCCTTATCTTTCTACCTTTAGATGTTTCTTCATTAGTTAGATTGACGTTCTTTTTTAATTTCCAATTGAAACATGTAAAGTTTTTCTGCACTGTCTAAAGTAAGTTTACGTTCACCACTTCTTAATCATTGTATACTAGACGTCGATACACCTGTTTGTTGATGAATATAGTAAGCCGATAAATCACTTTCTAATAATCGTTCGATAGTTTTTATAATCATTGTCTTATCAATTAACCGTTTATTTATTTGAGCGTTTTATAGATACAGAATAAAAATTAAAGCTAATGCGATAGCTAACACACCAATAGTATAGTTCAACAAAGTTTTTAACCTTATTTTCAATAATCTTGTCATTTTTATCACCTCAATTTCTCATTTTGTAATTCTTATGATTACTCACTTGTTTATTTTTTGTTTTAAAACAAAAAATAAACGGTTCTGTTGCAAAGTAAAAAAATATAGCTAACC
>NZ_KV811714.1:0-4473 GCF_001813195.1 Staphylococcus sp. HMSC065D05 | reverse complement strand
AGGCAAAAGAAAAATTAGAACAGACGCGATTAAACACATTGATGGTTTAATTACATCAGACAATGATTTCTTTGATAATCAAACGCCAGAAGATACAAAGCAGTTTTTTGAATATGCTAAAGAGTTTTTAGAACAAGAATACGGTAAAGATAATTTATTATATGCAACAGTTCACATGGACGAAAAAACACCACATATGCATTATGGCGTTGTTCCAATAACTGATGATGGTCGTTTAAGTGCTAAAGAAGTTGTAGGTAATAAAAAAGCTTTAACAGCGTTTCAAGATAGATTTAATGAGCATGTTAAACAACGAGGATATGATTTAGAACGTGGGCAATCAAGACAAGTAACAAATGCTAAACATGAGCAAATAAGTCAGTATAAACAAAAAACAGAATATCATAAGCAAGAATATGAACGTGAGAGCCAAAAAACAGACCATATAAAGCAAAAGAACGATAAATTAATGCAAGAGTACCAAAAATCGTTAAATACGCTTAAAAAGCCTATAAATGTTCCGTATGAGCAAGAAACTGAAAAAGTAGGTGGTTTATTTAGCAAAGAAATACAAGAAACTGGAAATGTTGTAATAAGCCAAAAAGATTTCAATGAATTTCAGAAACAGATAAAAGCTGCTCAAGATATTTCGGAAGATTACGAGTATATAAAGTCTGGTAGAGCCTTAGATGATAAAGATAAGGAAATACGAGAGAAAGATGATTTATTAAATAAAGCAGTTGAGCGTATTGAAAACGCAGACGATAATTTTAACCAACTTTACGAAAATGCAAAGCCACTTAAAGAGAATATAGAAATAGCGTTAAAGCTTTTAAAAATCTTACTAAAAGAGTTAGAACGAGTTTTAGGAAGAAATACCTTTGCGGAAAGAGTTAATAAGTTAACAGAAGATGAACCAAAACTAAATGGTTTAGCAGGAAACTTAGATAAAAAAATGAATCCAGAATTATATTCAGAACAGGAACAGCAACAAGAACAACAAAAGAATCAAAAACGAGATAGAGGTATGCACTTATAGAACATGCATTTATGCCGAGAAAACTTATTGGTTGGAATGGGCTATGTGTTAGCTAACTTGTTAGCGAGTTGGTTGGACTTGAATTGGGATTAATCCCAAGAAAGTACCAACTCAACAACACATAAAGCCCTGTAGGTTCCGACCAATAAGGAAATTGGAATAAAGCAATAAAAGGAGTTGAAGAAATGAAATTCAGAGAAGCCTTTGAGAATTTTATAACAAGTAAGTATGTACTTGGTGTTTTAGTAGTTTTAACTGTTTACCAGATAATACAAATGCTTAAATAAAAAAAGACTTGATCTGATTAGACCAAGTCTTTTGATAGTGTTATATTAATAACAAAATAAAAAGGAGTCGCTCACGCCCTGACCAAAGTTTGTGAACGACATCATTCAAAGAAAAAAACACTGAGTTGTTTTTATAATCTTGTATATTTAGATATTAAACGATATTTAAATATACATCAAGATATATATTTGGGTGAGCGATTCCTTAAACGAAATTGAGATTAAGGAGTCGATTTTTTATGTATAAAAACAATCATGCAAATCATTCAAATCATTTGGAAAATCACGATTTAGACAATTTTTCTAAAACCGGCTACTCTAATAGCCGGTTGGACGCACATACTGTGTGCATATCTGATCCAAAATTAAGTTTTGATGCAATGACGATCGTTGGAAATCTCAACCGAGACAACGCTCAAGCCCTTTCTAAATTTATGAGTGTAGAGCCCCAAATAAGACTTTGGGATATTCTTCAAACAAAGTTTAAAGCTAAAGCACTTCAAGAAAAAGTTTATATTGAATATGACAAAGTGAAAGCAGATAGTTGGGATAGACGTAATATGCGTATTGAATTTAATCCAAACAAACTTACACGAGATGAAATGATTTGGTTAAAACAAAATATAATAAGCTACATGGAAGATGACGGTTTTACAAGATTAGATTTAGCCTTTGATTTTGAAGATGATTTGAGTGACTACTATGCAATGTCTGATAAAGCAGTTAAGAAAACTATTTTTTATGGTCGTAATGGTAAGCCAGAAACAAAATATTTTGGCGTGAGAGATAGTAATAGATTTATTAGAATTTATAATAAAAAGCAAGAACGTAAAGATAATGCAGATGCTGAAGTTATGTCTGAACATTTATGGCGTGTAGAAATCGAACTTAAAAGAGATATGGTGGATTACTGGAATGATTGCTTTAGTGATTTACATATCTTGCAACCAGATTGGAAAACTATCCAACGCACTGCGGATAGAGCAATAGTTTTTATGTTATTGAGTGATGAAGAAGAATGGGGAAAGCTTCACAGAAATTCTAGAACAAAATATAAGAATTTGATAAAAGAAATTTCGCCAGTCGATTTAACGGACTTAATGAAATCGACTTTAAAAGCGAACGAAAAACAATTGCAAAAACAAATCGATTTTTGGCAACATGAATTTAAATTTTGGAAATAGTGTACATATTAATATTACTGAACAAAAATGATATATTTAAACTATTCTAATTTAGGAGGATTTTTTTATGAAGTGTCTATTTAAAAATTTGGGGAATTTATATGAGGTGAAAGAATAATTTACCCCTATAAACTTTAGTCACCTCAAGTAAAGAGGTAAAATTGTTTAGTTTATATAAAAAATTTAAAGGTTTGTTTTATAGCGTTTTATTTTGGCTTTGTATTCTTTCATTTTTTAGTGTATTAAATGAAATGGTTTTAAATGTTTCTTTACCTGATATTGCAAATCATTTTAATACTACTCCTGGAATTACAAACTGGGTAAACACTGCATATATGTTAACTTTTTCGATAGGAACAGCAGTATATGGAAAATTATCTGATTATATAAATATAAAAAAATTGTTAATTATTGGTATTAGTTTGAGCTGTCTTGGTTCATTGATTGCTTTTATTGGTCACAATCACTTTTTTATTTTGATTTTTGGTAGGTTAGTACAAGGAGTAGGATCTGCTGCATTCCCTTCACTGATTATGGTGGTTGTAGCTAGAAATATTACAAGAAAAAAACAAGGCAAAGCCTTTGGTTTTATAGGATCAATTGTAGCTTTAGGTGAAGGGTTAGGTCCTTCAATAGGGGGAATAATAGCACATTATATTCATTGGTCTTACCTACTTATACTTCCTATGATTACAATAGTAACTATACCTTTTCTTATTAAAGTAATGGTACCTGGTAAATCAACAAAAAATACATTAGATATCGTAGGTATTGTTTTAATGTCTATAAGTATTATATGTTTTATGTTATTTACGACAAATTATAATTGGACTTTTTTAATACTCTTCACAATCTTTTTTGTGATTTTTATTAAACATATTTCAAGAGTTTCTAACCCTTTTATTAATCCTAAACTAGGGAAAAACATTCCGTTTATGCTTGGTTTGTTTTCTGGTGGGCTAATATTTTCTATAGTAGCTGGTTTTATATCAATGGTGCCTTATATGATGAAAACTATTTATCATGTAAATGTAGCGACAATAGGTAATAGTGTTATTTTTCCTGGAACCATGAGTGTTATTGTTTTTGGTTATTTTGGTGGTTTTTTAGTGGATAGAAAAGGATCATTATTTGTTTTTATTTTAGGATCATTGTCTATCTCTATAAGTTTTTTAACTATTGCATTTTTTGTTGAGTTTAGTATGTGGTTGACTACTTTTATGTTTATATTTGTTATGGGCGGATTATCTTTTACTAAAACAGTTATATCAAAAATAGTATCAAGTAGTCTTTCTGAAGAAGAAGTTGCTTCTGGAATGAGTTTGCTAAATTTCACAAGTTTTTTATCAGAGGGAACAGGTATAGCAATTGTAGGAGGTTTATTGTCACTACAATTGATTAATCGTAAACTAGTTCTGGAATTTATAAATTATTCTTCTGGAGTGTATAGTAATATTCTTGTAGCCATGGCTATCCTTATTATTTTATGTTGTCTTTTGACGATTATTGTATTTAAACGTTCTGAAAAGCAGTTTGAATAGTTATATTATATTTTGGTTTAGAACTATGAGTGGCTAGCATTTTGCCACTCATTTTTTGCGTTAGCAAAAACAGGTTTAAGCCTCGCAGAGCACACGTATTAACGACTTATTAAAAATAAGTCTAGTGTGTTAGACTTAAACTATTAAATACACATGAAACCTTTGTGCTTAGGAGTGATTTTTATATGTCTTATTCCATTGTTAGAGTTTCAAAAGTTAAATCTGGAACAAATACAACGGGCATACAAAAACATGTTCAAAGAGAAAATAATAATTATGAAAATGAAGATATAGACCATAGTAAAACTTACTTAAATTATGATTTGGTAAATGCTAATAAACAGAATTTTAATAACTTGATTGATGAAAAAATCGAACAGAATTATACAGGCAAAAGAAAAATTAGAACAGACGCGATTAAA